>NZ_JBEXJF010000032.1:0-58907 GCF_040608935.1 Nocardioides sp. NPDC004968 | reverse complement strand
GGTGGGCAGGATGTTAAGCCGGTGCTCAAGGCGCTCGAAGGCCACAAGCGCTATATCCGCGGCGAGATCGCCCATCGCGTGAACCAAGCCGACTCGGGGACGGGGTGCACTGGCAGACTGTCCGGCGTGACCGTGACCGAGCCCTTCCGCATCGCACTGCTCATCGACGCCGACAATGCGCCTGCCTCGAAGATCGACGACATCTTGAACGACCTGGCCGAGTACGGCGAGGTGACGATCCGGCGGGCCTACGGCAACTGGACCAAGTCCGAGCTCAAGGGCTGGATCGAGGAGCTGCACGATGCCGCGATCAGGCCGATGCAGCAGTTCGACCTGACCGCGCACAAGAACGCCTCCGACATGGCGCTCGCGATCGACGCCGTCGAGCTGCTGCACGCGGCGATCCCGGACGCGTTCGCGCTGGTCTCCTCCGACTCCGACTTCACGCCGCTGGTGCACTACCTGCGGGAGAAGGGCCGGGCGGTCTACGGCTACGGCCGGGAGAAGACGCCGGCGCCGTTCAAGAGTGCCTGCACCCGGTTTACCGTGGTGGAGAAGCTCGGCGGCTCCGAGGAGGAGACCGAGGTCGACGCCGAGCCCGGGACCACGCGCACCCGCAAGCAGTCGTCCTCGGCGACCAACGGGCAGGCGCTGAAGCGCAACGCCCGCCTCATCCAGCTGCTGCGCAACTCCATCGCCGCGGCCGCCGACGACGACGGTTGGGCACTGGTCGGCACCGTGGTCTCCCGCATCCGCAACCAGTCCTCCGAGGACCCGCGCAACTACGGGTACGCCACTTGGACCAAGCTGATCAAGGCGATCGACCTCTTCGAGCTCAAGGACGAGGGCACCTCGGCGATCGCGGTCAGCGACAAGCGCACCAAGAAGTGACGTACGTCCTCTACTGGGTCTGCGCGGTGGCCGGGCGAGCACATCTGACGCCCTTGGGCACCGACCCGTGGAGGTGCTTCAGCGCGGCCTTGAAGTCGCGGCAGCGCTCGGTGTCCTCCTCCTTGTTGCGGGGGTAGCCGATCGCCGCGTTGACGCCGCCCATGTCGAGGGCGTCGGCGAGCGGGTTGATGTCGCGGGCGACGGTCCAGTACCACCGCGAGATCGGCGCGCTGTAGTCCAGCGACCGGGCGAGCTCGGGGCGGCGGCGCAGGTCGATGTCGAAGTAGGCGCCGGCGTCGGTGTAGTTGGCCTCGCCGGTCAGCTGGATGTAGCCGCGACCGGTGAACTTCCGCTTGTCGCGGCCCCTGGCGTCGTGGTGGAAGGAGCTCTCGTTGGCGAGCGTGGTCAGATACGCCGCCTGCCGGTAGGCGGTGGTGATCCCGGCATCGGCCATGGCGCGGTTGAGGCTCGGCAGCCCGGTCTCGACGGTGCTCCGGTCACCGACCTTCTCGCCGAACATGGCGACCAGATCGGCGTACGTGACCGATGTCCGTGCCTCCTCCGCGCCGGCCGTCGTGGTCGGGGAGAGGGCGAGAAGGGTGGCCGAGATCGAGGTTGCGACAAGGCCGAGAATCCTGTGGCGCATGGGGACAGAGTGACTGCTTGTCGGCGATCCCGCAAGCAGGGCTCGCCCGGCATAGGATTGCCCCGAATTAGCAGAGCCTCAATCAACACACGCCGTGGTGGGGGAAGCCGGTCGAATCCCGGCGCTGACCCGCAACCGTAGGCCCAGGCAGCGAGAGCGTCCTGGGCGAGCCGGAGCACCTACCGACGGACGCGTACTGACCTGACGCTGTCGTGGAAAGCAGCGGGTCGGCCCTGGGCCTTCCCGACGAACAGCGCGGAAGGAACCATGAAGAAGACCGTCCTCGGTGGCATCGCCGCCGCCCTCGCCCTCACCTCGCTCGCCGGCTGTGGCGAGAAAGCCGTCGAGGAGGGGGAGAAGCCCACCTACGACGCCAAGGTGTCCACCTCGGTGGCCGACTGGCTCGTGGCCCAGGCGCCGGAGGGCGTGGCCCGCAACGCGCAGTACGGCACCGACGACTTCGGGCTCAGCGCCGACATCGGGATCGCGCTGGCAGAGGTCGGCGGCTACGACGAGGAGATCTCCACGATCGCCGCGGCGGTGATGGAGAACAAGAAGGCGTACACCTCGCCCGGGTTCGGCACGATCACCTCGGCAGGGGCGACCGCGAAGGCGCTCGTCCTCCAGCAGAACGTCGATGCCTCCGACCCCGGTCTGCTCAAGCAGCTCGAGGGCACCGTCGCCGAGAACGGCCGTATCGCCGACGAGCTCGACCCCAAGAACAAGGAGGCGGCCGACTACTCCAACACCATCGGACAGTCGTACGCCGTGTGGGCGCTGAACAACGCCGAGAGCAAGGAGGCCGCGGCCGCGACGGAGTTCCTGGCCGGGCAGCAGTGTGAGGAGGGTTGGTTCCGGGTCACCTTCGCGGCTGACCCCTCAGCCGCCGATCAGACCTGCGACGCCGATCCCAAGGCCGTCCCGGACGCCGACGCCACCGCGTTCGCGCTGATCGCCCTGTCCGGGGTCGCCTCCCCGGAGGCTGAGAAGGCCGTCGAGGCCGGCGTCGAGTGGCTGAAGGAGACCCAAGCGGAGGACGGGTCGTTCAAGGCGGCCACCGGCAACATCGCCAACTCCAACACCACCGGCCTGGCCGGGTGGGCGTTCGGTCGCGCCGGTGAGACCGACGCCGCGGAGAAGGCGGCGAGCTGGGTCGCCGACCACGTCGTGACCTGTGGCGACGACGCCGGCGCGGTGGCCTACGACGACGCCGCGCTGACCGAGGGCAACACCAAGGGCCTGACCAAGGAGTCCGAGGGGATGTACCGCCTCGCCGCCGCCCAGGCGCTGCCGTCGCTGGTCTTCCTGCCCAAGGATGCGACCGCGAAGAGCTCGTGCTGATCCTGCGATCCTCGTTGGTGGCCCTGGCGATCCTCGCCGGGGCCACCGCACCTGTCTTCACCCCCGTCTCCGCCTCGTCTGCGGCCTCGTCCGCCGAGGCCTGTAAGGGCGTCACCGTCGTCGTCGAGCCCAACGCGTTGGGTGGCGGCCCTGAGGTCACCTGTGTCCAGCCCGGGGAGGGCGACACCGGCGCCGACCTCTTCGAGAAGGCGGGGCAACCGCTCACCTATGTGACCTCGATGCCCAGCGTCGTATGTCGCGTCGATGAGCGGCCGAAAGCCGCCGGTTGCGCCCAGATGCCGCCTGCCGACGCGTACTGGTCGCTGTGGATCACCGACGATTCGGGGGCCTGGAGCTATGCCTCCAGAAATGTTACCGAAATCAGCGTGACCTCCGGGCAGGGTGTTGCGTTCACGTGGATAGACGACGATGTCGTTACCGCTCCGGCGACGGAGCTTGGGGATGCTGTGGGGGCGCCCTCAAGCCCGTCGCCGGAGTTATCTCCGGAGGAGCCGACGGATTCGGCCTCCGGGACCGAGCATCTGCCCACCTGGGTCGCGCCCGCGGGGATCTTCGCACTCTTCACCGTCGCCGGTGCCGTGTGGTGGCGCCGGCGATGAGCGCGCTGTTGCGTGCGGCCGCGGTCGCGCATCTGCCCCGTGATCTGCACCCCGTCGCCTGGTGGGTGTGGGCGATCGGCATGGCTGCGTACGCCTCCTTCACCACCAACCCGTTGCTGCTCCTGCTCGTAGTGGGGGTGGTGTCGGTCGTGGTCGCCGCGCGCCGTGGCGACCAACCGTGGGCGAAGGCGTTCCGGCTCTACGTCGGTCTCGCGGTGTTCATCGTCGTGACCCGGGTGCTCTTCAGGGTGCTCCTGGGCGCCGTGCCGGGTCACGTGATCCTCGACCTGCCCGAGGTCCCGCTCCCGGAGTGGGTGCTGGGGATCCGGCTGCTCGGGCCGCTCACCCGCGAGGCGCTGCTGGCCGGCCTCTACGACGGGCTGCGGCTGGGCGTCATCGTGATCTGCGTCGGCGCGGCCAACGCGCTGGCGAACCCGAAGCGGCTGCTGCGCTCGCTGCCGCCGGCGCTCTACGAGATCGGCACCGCCGTCGTGGTCGCCGTGACGGTGCTGCCGCAGCTGGCCGAGTCGGTGCAGCGGGTGCGCGCGGCGCAACGACTACGTGCCGGTGCGACCGGAAACGTCAAGCGGCTGCGCCGCTTCCTGGTGCCGGTGCTCGAGGATGCCCTGGAGCGGTCGATGGCACTGGCGGCGGGGATGGACACGCGCGGCTACGGACGTACGGCCGGCGTCCCGGTCGCCACCAGGCGGATCACCTCGGCGCTCATGCTGGTCTCGCTCGTCGGGCTCTGCGTCGGCGTCTACGCGGTGCTGGACGGCACCACGCCAGGCTGGCTGGCCGCCACCATGCTCGCGCTTGGCTCCGGCGCCGCCGCTGGTGGGCTGACGCTCGCCGGCCGCCGGGTGACGCGGACCGTCTACCGGCCCGACCGGTGGCGCTGGCCGGAGGTCGTGGTGGCGCTGAGCGGGATCGCGGTTATCGCCGTGGGCTGGTGGGTCGCCCGCTACCAGGTCCCGGTCGCCTTTCCCGGCGTGAGTACCTTCCCGGAAGTCACCCTGACCGCCATGGCCGGTGTGCTCGTCGGGCTGGTCCCGGCCGTCGCCGCACCGCTACCGGCATCATCGCTCGTCCACGAGGAGGCAGTCGCATGATCGAGCTGCGAGGCATCACGTTCACCCCGCCCGACTCCTCCGAGCACGTGCTCAAGGACGTCGACCTCACCATCGAGGAGGGTGAGCTGCTGCTCGTGTCCGGTCCGACCGGCTCGGGGAAGTCGACGCTGCTCGGCGTGCTCGCCGGCCTGGTGCCGCGTTTCTCCGGCGGCGTGCTCGACGGTGACGTCCTGCTGGACGGGGCCTCGATCGTCCGTACGCCGCCGCGCGAGCGCGCCGGGATCATCGGCTACGTCGGGCAGGACCCGGTGGCCGGGTTCGTGACCGACACGGTCGAGGAGGAGCTCGCCTACGGGATGGAGCAGCTCGGTCTCCCGCCGGCGACCATGCGGCGTCGGGTCGAGGAGACCCTCGACCTGCTCGGCATCGCCGAGCTGCGGCAGCGGTCGCTGCGTACGCTCTCGGGAGGGCAGCAGCAGCGCGTCGCGATCGGCTCGGTGCTCACCACCCACCCCCGCGTCGTCGTGCTCGACGAGCCCACCTCCGCCCTCGACCCCACCGCAGCCGAGGACGTCCTCGCCACCATCACCCGGCTGGTGCACGACCTCGGCACCTCCGTCGTCCTCGCCGAGCACCGTCTCGAGCGGGTCGTGCCGTTCGCCGACCGCATCGCGCTCCTCGTCGGCGACGGCTCCGTTGCCGTCGGCGACCCCGCCGAGGTCCTGGAGACCTCGCCCATCGTCCCCCCGCTCGTCGAGCTCGGTCGCGAGCTCGGCTGGTCGCCGCTGCCGCTGACGGTTCGGGATGCGAGGCGGCGGGCGCGGTCGTTGGAATACCCGGTTAACCGGGTATCCCTGCACTTCTCAGGTGTTGCAACGCCAGAGAAGTGCAGGAAAAGCCTGAGAAGTTCCGGGCTCACCGTCACCCGAGGACGTACGCCGGTCCTGCACGACGTCTCGATCGAGCTACCCGCGGGGCGGGTGACGGCGCTGATGGGACGCAACGGATCGGGCAAGTCGACGCTGCTGTGGACGCTGCAGGGGACCCACAAGCGGCTGGCCGGGTCGGTGGACGTGGACGGCAAGGACCCGGCGACCCTCGACCCCGAAGAGCGACGCGAGCTCGTCGGGCTGCTGCCGCAGACCGCGGCCGATCTTCTCTATCTGGAGACGGTGGCCGAGGAGTGCGACGCGGGTGGCCCTCGGACGAGGGAGATCCTGGACAGCCTCGTCCCCGGCATCCCCGACGGCCAGCACCCGCGCGACCTCTCCGAGGGCCAGCGCCTGGCTCTGGCGCTGTCGCTGATCCTGAGCGCCGACCCGCCGGTCGTGCTCTTCGACGAGCCCACCCGCGGCCTCGATTATGCCGCCAAGCAGGCGCTGTCGGAGATCCTGCGCGAGCTCACCGAGGCCGGCAAGGCGGTCCTGGTGGCGACCCACGACGTCGAGTTCGTCGCCGAGGCCGCCGACGACGTGGTGGTGCTCGCCGACGGTGAGGTGGTCTCCGCCGGTGACGTACGCACCGTCACGGCCGAGTCGCCGGCGTTCGCGCCCCAGGTGAGCAAGGTCTTCGGCCCGGGCTGGCTGAACGTACGCGAGATCCTCGAGGCGGTGGGCGAGAGATGATCAGGTTCTCGCCTCGCACGGCGGTCCTGCTCGCCATCATCTCCGCGGCCGGGCTGATGATGTTCGGCTGGCCGCTGCTGCTCCACGGCTACGACCGGGTGCAGCCTCCGTTCATCTTCCTGGCGCTGCTGCCGCTGATGCTGGTGGTGCTGCTGAGCGAGCTCTCCACGGGCGGCATCGACACCCGGATGATCGCTGTCCTCGGCGTGCTCAGCGCGATCGAGGCCGTCCTGCGCGCCGTCTCCGCCGGCACCGGCGGGGTGGAGCTGGTCTTCTTCATGCTCATCCTCGGCGGCCGGGTCTTCGGTCCGGCCTTCGGCTTCGTCCTCGGCTGCACCAGCCTGTTCGTCGCGGCGCTCGTCACCGCCGGCGTCGGACCCTGGCTGCCCTACCAGATGCTCGGCGCCGCCTGGGTGGCGATGGGAGCCGGGCTCCTGCCACGCGCGAGCGGCCGCCGGGAGATCGGACTGCTGGCGGCGTACGGGATCTTCGCTTCGTACGCCTACGGGCTCCTCCTCAACCTGCAGGGCTGGCCGCTGCTCACCGGGGTCACGGTGCCCGGCGCGACCGGCAACCTCTCCTACGAACCCGGTGCCGCGGCCGCCGAGAACCTGGCGACGTTCCTGCGCTACACCCTGGTCACCTCGACCAGCAGCTGGGACACCGTGCGCGCGATCACCACCGCCGTCGCCATCGCCCTGCTCGGGCCCGCCGTCCTCGCCACCCTGCGCCGCGTCGCCCGCCGGGCCACGGTCACCGGCGTGGTGGTCTCGACAAGCTCGACCACCGGATAGGTCAGACGCGCTGGTGCTCGGAGACCCGGGCGAGAAAGGCGAGCAGCAGCTGGTGGACGCGTTCGGGCTGCTCCATCTGTACGAAGTGGGTGCCCTCGAGCTCGACGAAGGTGCCGTTCTTGACCCCGGCAGCGACCCGCGACATGTGGCGCGCACCGGCGATGAGGTCGCGGGTGCCCGCGACCAGCACGACCGGCACCTTGATCCGGCGCAGCGAGACCGGGCGGCGCTGGGAGGTGCGCAGCGCGAGGTGGAAGTACCACTCGACCGGGGTGGTCAGGAACTCCGCCAGCGCTGCGGCGGCGAGCTCGGGATCAGGGACCTTGCCGATCAGGCCGGCCTTGGAGAACACCTCGATCGCCCGCGGGCCGAGATCGAGGCGCGCCGCCAGGGGAGTGATCAGCGAGCCGGTGCGACACAGCACCTTCGAGGCGGTGCGGGTCACGAGAGCAGCCGCCGGGGCGGGCAGCCGCAGCGGCCCCAGCATCGACTTGAACGTGTCACCTGGCACCCCGGCGACACCGAAGACGCCCGAGACCCGCTCGGGATGGTCCGCGGCCAGCTCGAACGCGGTGTTGACCCCGATCGACCAGCCCATCACGACCGGCCGGGAGAGCGCGAAGGCGTCCATCACCGACAGCGCGTCCTCGGCGAAGTGCCTCGAGGTGGTCTGCTCCGGGTCCTTCGGCCGCGCCGAGCCGGAGGTGCCGCGGTGCTGCCAGGAGACGACGCGTACGCCGCACGAGGTGTGCAGCAGCGCCGGCCAGTTCCACGGGCTGGTGCCGAGGCCGTTGCACAGCAGCACCGTCGGCCCCTCGATCACGCCCTCGGGGTCGTTGGTCCAGGCGCGGATCAGGGTGCCGTCGTCCGAGAGCACGTCCCGGAACACGACCGTCGACTCGGCCATCGCCCGCGGCATGACCTTGATGGTCGCTCGCTGGCGCTCGCTCATGCAGACATTCTCTCCGAAGCGAGCAGCTGGAGATAGTTCTGCACATCCTCTCGCTCCGCACGCCGCAGCAGGAGCGCCTCCTCGGCGGCCTTGGCGTTGTGCCGGGCGACGAGCTGGGAGGCCACCGGCCAGGCGAGCAGCAGTTGGATGGGTCGTAGGAACGGGCCGACCATTCGCCCCGCGGTGCGAGCGGCGAGGAGGGCGGCGACTTGGGCGACGGCAGCGGTGTGTACGGGGGCGGTGATGGTCGACAACGGAGCAACTCCAAGGACTGGCGGGGACCGGGCGGCGAGGGGGAGTTGTCACCGAACTGTAGTGACCTCAACGTTCGGAGTCAGTGACGTGCGGATGTCGCTTGTGTGAAACGCCCCACTACACCGGGGTCGACTCCGCCGGCACGTGATGCTCCGGCTTGCCGGTGCGGGTCGCGCCTGCGGAGGCGACCACGACACACGCGATGGCCAGCCACTGCAGGACCGAGAGCCCCTCGTGGAGGATCAGGATCGCGGCCAGCGCGCCGGCGGCCGGCTCCAGCGACATCAGGATCGCGTAGAGCCCCGACTTGATCGAACGCAGGGCGACGAGATCGAGGGAGTAGGGGATCACCGAGGACATCAGACCCACCATCAGCCCGACCAGCCACACGTGCGGAGACCCCAGCCCGTCGGCGTACGCCATCGCCGCAGGCGTCAGCGCCACCGCCGCGACGGTGGAGGCCAGGGCGAGCCCGTCGAGCCCCTCCCAGCGTGCTCCGGTCGCCTTTGACAGCACGATGTACGCAGCCCAGCAGGCCCCCGCGAGCAGCGCGAAGAGCACGCCCACGATCGAGATCCGGCCGGGCTCGAGACCGAGCAGCACGACCCCCGCGGCCGCCAGTGCGACCCAGACCAGGTCGCGCGCCCGCCGCGAGGTGACCAGCGCGATCGTGAGCGGTCCGATGAACTCGATGGTGACCGCGATCCCGATCGGGAGCCGGGCGAAGGACTGGTAGATGGCCCAGTTCATCAGCCCGAGCGAGGCCCCGAAGGCGACCACCACGAGCCAGTCGCGGCGCGAGAGACCACGGACCCGGGGCCGGGTGATCGCCAGCAGGATCAGCGCGGACAGCGTCAGCCGCAGCCAGACCATGGCCGTCGGGGTGACCTCGTCGAAGAGCGACTTCGCGAAGGTCGCGCCGATCTGCACCGACGCGATCCCGATCAGAACCAGGACGACCGGGTGGGCCAGCCTCGCCCGCAGAGAGGAGGAAGCTGTGACCACCCGGTCAGTCTAGGACCACGTAAAGACCCGCTACTGCGCCGAGTCCGTCTGCGAGATGTTGGACAGGTTGGTGGCCTTGTTGGCCTCCTCCGCGAGCCGCTCGGACCCGCGCCGGGAGTCGTGCGGGACCGTGGCGTGCTCGGTGTGGTCCTGCTCGTAGATCTCCGGCGGGATCGGCGCGGGCACGGTCGCGGTGATCCGCGATCCATCGGGGCGGATGCCGCCGTGGGGCTCCTCGTCGAGGTGGGTGCCGATCCGCGGCCCCTGGTCGGCGAGCGGCACGATGACCGGCGAGCCCTTCGAGACCACGAACTCCTCCCCGCGGACGCTGATCGGGATGTCGAACTCCTCGCCCGGGGTGTCCACGACGGTGAAGACGATCTGGTCGCTGGTCAGCGCGACCTGCATCCGGGTCGAGTGCCACTGCACCCGGAAGGTCAGCGAGCCCCACTGGACCGGCAGGCGCGGGTCGAAGGAGAGTTTCCCGTCGTAGTCGCGCATCCCGCCGAAGCCGAACGCGAGCCCGCCCCACACACCGCCGGTGGAGGCGATGTGCATCCCGTCGACGGTGTTGCCGTGCATGTTGTGCAGGTCGACGTAGAGCGCGTCGTAGAAGTAGCGCAGCGCGTCCTCCTGGTAGCCAACCTCGGCCGCCACGATCGACTGCACGACAGCCGACAGCGTCGAGTCGCCGGTGGTGATCGGGTCGTAGTACTCGAAGTCGGCCCGCTTCTGCTCAGGGGTGAACCGGTTGCCCTGCTGGAAGAGGGCGAGCACCACGTCGGTCTGCTTGAGCACCTGGAACCGGTAGATCACCAGCGGGTGGTAGTGCAGCAGCAGGGGACGTACGTCGTCGGGGGTGTTGGGCAGGTCCCACACCTCGCGGTCGAGGAAGTTGTCGTCCTGCGGGTGGATGCCGAGCCCCTCCTCGTAGGGGATGTGCATCGCGGCGGCGCAGCGACCCCACTCCTCGACCTCGTCGGGGGAGATGTCGAGCCGGCCCATGACCTGCGCATACTCGCGCGGATAGTCCGCCCGGAGCATCTCGATGGTCTCGACGGCCTTCTCCAGGTTGTAGCGGGCCATCACGTTGGTGAACAGGTTGTTGTTGACCACCGTGGTGTACTCGTCCGGCCCGGTCACCCCGTGGATGTGGAAGGACGGCTCGCCGTTGTGGCGCCAGAAGCCGAGGTCGGCCCACATCCGCGAGGTCTCGACCAGGATGTCGACGCCCTCGCGGATGAGATAGCCGGTGTCACCGCTCGCGTAGACGTACTTCATCAGCGCGAAGGCGATGTCGGCATCGATGTGCACCTGCGCGGTGCCGGCCGCGTAGTAGGCCGAGGCCTCCTGCCCGTTGATGGTGCGCCAGGCGAACAGCGCGCCCTTCGCGGCCATCTCCAGCGCCCGCTGCCGGGCCGCGGGAAGCATCACCGAGCGGGCGTGCATCACGTTGCGGGCGACCTCGGGCTGGGTGTAGCAGAGGAACGGAACGACGTAGCACTCCGTGTCCCAGAAGTAGTGGCCCTCGTAGCCGGAGCCGGTGACCCCCTTCGCGGGGACGCCGAGCCCGTCGGTGCGGGCGGTCGCCTGGGCCAGCGAGAACAGGTTGAACCGGATCGCCTGCTGGGCCGCGGAGATGTCCTCGGCGTCGTCCGCCTCGGCGGCGGAGATCTCGACGTCGGCAGCGGACCAGAACTCGTCGTACCAGTTGCGCTGGTCGCGCTCGAAGTGACCGACGCCCAGGCGGATCGCCCGGTCGAGCGTACGTCCGCAGCGGTCGGCCAGCTCACGCACCGGCACCCCGCGAGAGGTGTGGTACGCCACGGTCTTCTGCAACCGCAGCGTGCTGCCCTCGGTCGCGTCGACCCGGAAGACCGTCTTGGCCAGGTCGTCCTCGGCACGGACGACGGTCTCGACCGAGTCCGGCGTGTCGATCTGGTGGGCGGCGCTGACGGCGATCGTCATCCCCGAGTTGGCGCACCGGTAGCCGAGGGTCATCTGCTCCTCGTCGGCGACCGACATCTGCGGTAGCAGCACGCGGGTGTCGAAGGCGGAGGCCTTGCGCGGGTCCATGCCCTCGCCGAGGGCCGCCGACGGCACGTGGTACTCGTCCTTGCCGTCCTGCCGGTTGAGCAGCTGGGACGAGACCACGATCGGCGCCGCGCCGCTCAGCATCGTGATCTCGAGGGTCTGGATCGAGAGATGGCGTTGCGTCATCGACACCATCCGGGTCGACTTGATCGCGACCCGCTTGCCCGAGGGCGTACGCCACACCAGATGCCGCCGCAGCACACCCTCGCGGAAGTCGAGCACCCGCTCGTACTCCTCCAGGTCGGAGGTGCCGAAGGTCAGCGGCTCGTCGTCGACGTAGATCTTCATGATCTTGGCGTCGGGGGCGTTGACGATGGTCTGGCCGGTCTTGGCGAAGCCGTAGGCGTTCTCGGCATGGCGGATCGGCCAGGTCTCGTGGAACCCGTTGATGAAGGTGCCGTGCGCGTAGGTCGGGCGACCTTCCTCGGGGGTGCCGCGCATGCCGAGATAGCCGTTGGCGACGCTGAAGATCGTCTCGGTCAGACCGAGGTCGTCGGGGGAGTAGCTGGTCTCCACCAGCCGCCACGGGTCGATGGGGTAACGGGCCCGGTCCAGGGGGTTCGGGCCGACGTTGGTTCTCACTGCTGTGCTCCTCGAGCAGGGTCTGGACTGTGTCCATTGGGGACAAGTTCAGCAAGGTCGGATACGACGAGACTGGCGCCAGCGGCCGTGAGGGTGTCGTGGCCTGCGCCACGGTCCACCCCGACGACGAGCGCGAAATCTCCTGCCTTGCCGGCGCGCACCCCGGAGACGGCGTCCTCGAGGACGACGGCCTCGCTCGGGGTGGCTCCGAGGACCTTACCGGCGTAGACAAACGTGTCCGGTGCAGGCTTGCCGGGCAGGCCCTGCTCTTCTGCGACGGCTCCCGACACGACCGTCTCGAACCGGTCCAGCAGCCCCGCCGCCTTCAGCACGGTCGGCGCATTGACCGACGAGGACACCACGCCGAGCCGGACGTCGAGGGTGGCCAGGTGGTCCAGGAGCAGCACCGAGCCGGGGTAGGCCTCCACGCCGTCGCGCTCGAGCACCATGTTGAAGGCGTTGTTCTTCCGGTTGCCGAGACCGCAGACGGTCTCGAGCTCGGGCGCGTCGTCCGGGGTGCCCTCGGGAAGCTTGATGTCGCGGGAGGCGAGGAAGTCACGGACGCCGTCGTAGCGCGGCTTGCCGTCGACGTACGCGAAGTAGTCCTGGTCGGTGTAGGCCGGCGCCCCCGGGGTCTTCTCCTGCAGGTAGGCGTTGAACATCTCCTCCCACGCACGCATGTGCACGACCGCGGTCGGCGTGATCACGCCGTCCAGGTCGAAGAGGATCGCGGTGAACGTCTCCCAGGCAACAGGTCTGGTCATGACTTCAGGCTAGGGGCTGGGCGGCCCAGGCCGAAGAACCAGGCCCCGCCGGTGTCGCCGATGCCGGAGGTTTTCCCTCGTCGTTCTTTCGCTGAAATCTCCTGGCCACAGACGGCGAGCGGGTGGATGCTGGAAGGCATGGGTACGCAGCTGCTGGTCGGGACCCGCAAGGGTCTGTGGATAGGGCGCTCTGACGACGCCCGGCAGGACTGGGACTTCACCGGTCCGCACCATGACATGGAGGAGATCTACTCCGCCATGATCGAGCCCGGGACCGGGCGAGTCCTTGCCGGATGCTCCTCGCTGTGGATGGGTGCGCTGGTGCGTGCCTCGGCCGACGGCGGCGAGACCTGGACCGAGACCTCGATGTCGTTCCCCGAGGACGTCGACGCGAGCCTGGCCCGGATCTGGCAGCTCCAGCCCGGGCTGCCGGAGGGCACGATCTGGGCCGGTGTCGAGCCCGGCGCGATCTTCCGGTCGACCGACGGCGGAGCCAGCTTCTCGCTGGTGCACGGGCTGTGGGATCACCCGCACCGCACCGAGTGGAACGAGGGCTTCGGCGGGCAGGCGTTCCACACGATCCTGCCGCACCCCACCGATCCCGACTCGGTGACCGCGGCGATCTCGACCGGTGGCGTCTACCAGACCCGCGACGGCGGGGAGACCTGGGAGGCGCGCAACAACGGCATCATTGCGGTCTTCCTGCCCGAGGGGCAGCAGTACCCCGAGTTCGGCCAGTGCGTCCACAAGGTCGCCCGCCACTCCGCCCGTCCCGAGCGGCTCTACCTGCAGAACCACGGCGGCGTCTACCGCTCCGACGACGAGGGCGCCTCCTGGAAGTCGATCGCCGACGGCCTGCCCACCGACTTCGGCTTCGCGATGGTCGTCCACCCGAAGGAGCCCGACACGATCTTCACCTTCCCGATCGGTGCCGGCGAGTCCCGCTACCCGCCGGAGGCCAAGCCGATCGTGTGGCGCTCGCGCGACGCCGGCGACCACTGGGAGGCGCTCGACAAGGGCCTGCCCGACCACTTCTACGTGGGTGTCATGCGCGACGCGATGTGCGCCGACGACCACGAGACCGCCGGTGTCTACTTCGGCGCCCGCAACGGCTCGGTCTGGGCCTCCGCCGACGCCGGCGAGACCTGGCGCGAGATCCTCCGCGACATCCCCGATGTGATGGTGGTCAGGGCCGCGAAGATCTGAGGCGCACGGATCCGTAGCGTGTTGCCGTCCTCGATGCGGTCGGTCGAGGCTGCACAGGATCCTTGGTCTGGGGGCATGCTGGATGTATGGGATGCCACTGGCTCACCGCCGTGCTCGTATGCGCGCTGTCCGCCTGTGGCGCCGGCACACCAGTCGGGTCCCCAACGACGCAGGCCCCTCCCTCGTCCTCGTCGGTCCCGGTGCCCACCCTTGCTGCGGAGCCGCGAGTGCGGCTGACCGTCGTCGGGGATCTGATGCTGACCCGCGGGGTGCCCGATGCGGCGGCGGCGCTGGCTCCGATGCAGGCGCGCTTGGCGGGCGCTGACATCACCGTAGGCAATCTCGAGTCGACGTTGTCGAAAGCAGGGAGTCCGACTCAGGGTGGCGATTCCTTCGGTGCTGGGCCGGAGCTGTTGCGGCCTCTGCGGGAGGCTGGTTTCGATGCGATCTCGTTGGCGAACAACCACACAGGTGACTTCGGTGACCGGGCGCTGACGGAGACGGTCGAGGCGTTATCGGGGGCGGGGATCGTGCCGTTCGGGGCAGGGCGGGATCTCGACGCGGCTGCCCGGCCGGCCGTGGTGGAGAGAGCCGGGATCACCTTCGCGTTCCTGGGGTTCAACGCGATCGGCGAGACGCCTCGGGCGACGAGGAGCGACCCGGGCGCCTTCTCGGTGCGGATGCCGCCACGTACGGGTCCTCTCGTCGATGCCGACCTGCGCCGGGTCGAGCGGGAGGTCCGAGCCGCCGAGAAGGTTGCCGACGTCGTGGTGGTGCTGCCGCACTGGGGTACGCAGTACACCCATCGCCCCGAGGCAATCCAGCGCCATGTCGCCCGTCGTCTCGTCGCTGCCGGGGCGGATCTTGTCGCCGGCGGCCACCCGCACTGGGTCCAGCCGCTCGAGCGGGTCGGCGGCGTATCGGTCATCCACTCGCTCGGAAACTTCGTCTTCGACATGGACTTCATGTCCCAGACGATGGAGGGCGTCGTTCTCGAGGCGACCTTCCGCGGCGCCACGCTGGAGGATCTGAACCTCGTGCCCTACCGGATGGATCCCGAGACGTTTGCTCCACGCGTGGTGGGTGGTCGTGAGGCGGCCCGGATCCTTGGGCAGGCGAGGCCATGATCCGTCGCATCGCGTTCGCGGCCGGGTCCCTCCTCGTCCTCACCGGGTGCGGTGAGGCGCCACCGACCCCCGAGACCTCTCCGACAACCACCGCGACAGCGCCGGCCACCGCGTCCAAGCCCTCGCCCACCCCGAGCGGGACCCAGGCCGCGCCGCCATTGACACCCGAGCAGCTCCGCGTCGGGACAGCGACCGACGCCGTACGCCATCTGGCGGGTGAGATCGGCCCGAGACCCGGGACGTCGCCCGCTTACCATCGAGCCGCAGCCTGGGTCGAGGGACAGCTGGCAGGGTTCGGCTGGCAGGTGCACCGACAGCGGTTCCAGACGCCTGCCGGAGTCTCGTGGGGCATCCCGGTCAGCGCGGGGGAGTCGGTCAACCTGGTCGCCGACAGAGGAGACGTACGCCCCGGGCAGCCGTGGCTCCTGGTCGGTGCCCACCTCGACACCGTCCCGCAGGCACCGGGTGCGGAGGACAACGCGTCCGGCGTGGCTGTGCTGCTGGCGATCGCCGAGACGGCCGCAGGACGGTCGACGAGGGTGCCGGTGCGGTTGGTCGTCTTCGGCTCCGAGGAGCCGCGAGGCGAGACCGACGACGACCACCACTACGGCTCTCGCGCGTATGTTGCGTCCCTCACGCCCGTCGAGCGCAGGTCGCTGGCCGGCATGGTCTCACTGGACCGGGTCGGCGTAGGGGAGGCTGTCCCGGCGTGCGGCGCACGCCCAGGACTCGACCGCACCCTGGCGAGCCTCCGAGCGGCGGCAAGGCGCGCGAAGGTGCCGACCACCGCCTGCTCCCAGACCCCCAACCGTTCCAGCGACCACTGGTCCTTCGTACGGGCGGGCCTGCCCGGCGTGCGCCTCGGTTCGACTCCATACGCCGCCTACCACTCACCCGCCGACACACCCGACGTCGTCGACCCGGCCCAGCTCGTGCGCACCGGCCGGATCATGCTTGCCTGGCTCGCCTGACGTCCGCCGTTCGTCGCCGGGTCGAACGATCCACCCGAACCGGTCTAGCCTTCTGGTATGCCCACTCTTCGCTCCGCAACCTCGACCTCGGGCCGCAACATGGCGGGTGCCCGCGCGCTGTGGCGCGCGACCGGCATGACTGATGACGACTTCGGCAAGCCGATCATCGCGATCGCCAACTCGTTCACCGAGTTCGTGCCCGGCCATGTCCACCTCCGTGACCTCGGCAAGATCGTTGCCGAGAAGATCCAGGAGGCCGGGGGAGTAGCCAAGGAGTTCAACACGATCGCCGTGGACGACGGCATCGCGATGGGCCACGCCGGGATGCTCTACTCGCTGCCGAGCCGCGAGCTGATCGCGGACGCGGTCGAATACATGGTCGAGGCGCACCGCGCCGACGCGATCGTGTGCATCTCCAACTGCGACAAGATCACCCCCGGCATGTTGCTGGCCAGCCTGCGTCTCAACATCCCCGTCGTCTTCGTCTCCGGCGGCCCGATGGAGGCTGGCAAGACGGTCGCCGTCGAGGGCCTGGTCCACGACAAGCTCGACCTGGTCGACGCGATGGTGCTCTCGGTCAACGAGGCGGTCAGCGACGAGCTGCTCGACACGGTCGAGCGCTCCGCGTGTCCGACCTGCGGCTCCTGTAGCGGCATGTTCACCGCCAACTCGATGAACTGCCTCACCGAGGCCATCGGCCTCAGCCTGCCGGGCAACGGGTCGACCCTCGCCACCCACGCGAAGCGCCGCGCGCTCTTCGAGGAGGCGGGACGTACGGTCGTCGAGCTGTGCCGCCGCTACTACGAGGAGGGCGACGAGTCCGTCCTGCCGCGGAACATCGCCAGTCGCAGCGCCTTCGAGAACGCGGTCGCGCTCGACGTCGCCATGGGCGGCTCGACCAACACCGTGCTGCACCTGCTCGCGGCCGCGCGCGAGGCGGAGCTCGACTTCAACGTCCACGACATCGACGCGATCTCGCGCCGGGTGCCGTGCCTGAGCAAGGTCGCCCCCAACAGTCCGAAGTACCACATGGAGGACGTCCACCGCGCCGGCGGCATCCCCGCCCTGCTCGGCGAGCTGCGCCGTGGCGGCGCGCTCAACGAGGACGTCCACACCATCCACTCCGACACCATCGAGGAGTGGCTGGGCACCTGGGACATCCGCGCCGAGAACCCCAGCCAGGAGGCGCTCGACCTCTTCCTCGCCGCACCGGGTGGGGTGCGTACGACCGAGGCGTTCTCCACCGAGAACCTCTGGGCGAGCCTGGACACCGACGCCGCCGAGGGCTGCATCCGCGACTTCGAGCACGCCTACTCTGAAGACGGCGGGTTGGCGATCCTGTCGGGCAACATCGCCCCCGACGGCTGTGTCGTGAAGACTGCCGGTGTTCCCGACGACTGCCTGACCTTCACCGGCACCGCGATCGTCTTCGAGTCCCAGGACGCCGCGGTCGACGGCATCCTCGCCAAGAAGGTCGAGGCCGGCCACGTCGTGGTGATCCGCTACGAGGGCCCGAAGGGTGGGCCGGGGATGCAGGAGATGCTCTACCCGACCTCGTTCCTCAAGGGCCGTGGTCTGGGCCAGAAGTGCGCGCTGATCACCGACGGCCGCTTCTCCGGCGGCACCAGCGGCCTCTCGATCGGCCACGTCTCCCCGGAGGCAGCAGGCGGCGGCCTGATCGCGCTGATCGAGGACGGCGACCCGATCTCCATCGACATCCCGAACCGCTCGATCTCCCTCGACGTCGACGACATGGTCCTCGACCAGCGTCGCGTCGCCCAGGAGAAGCGGGACAAGCCCTACACCCCGGCAGACCGGGACCGGAAGGTCTCCGCGGCGCTGCGGGCGTACGCCTCGATGGCCACCTCGGCCTCCGACGGCGCCTACCGCCTCGTGCCCGAGTAAACGGGCGTGGGAAAGGTTCATGCCCGGGTCGAGGGCCGGCTGCGGGAGTTCGTCGACCGCCAGGTCGTCTTCTTCGTAGCCACCGCAGCGCTCTCCGGCGAGGGCCACGTCAACGTGTCGCCACGGGGGATCCCGGGCACCTTCGGGATGCTCGACGAGCTCACCTTCGCGTGGGTCGACGGCACCGGGAGTGGCAGCGAGACGATCGCGCACCTGCGTGAGAACGGCCGGATCACGGTGATGTTCTGTGCCTTCGACGGGGCGCCGAACATCGTCCGCTTCCACGGGCGCGGTCGGGTCGTGACCCGCTACGACGAGGAGTACGCCGACCTGGCCGGCCGCTTCACGGACCTTCCCGGTGCCCGGGCGGTCGTCGTCGTGGACATCGAGCGGGTCTCCGACTCCTGTGGTTTCGCCGTCCCGCTGATGTCGTACGTCGGCGAGCGCGACCTGCTTCCGGCGTACTTCGAGCGCAAGGGAGTCGATGGGTCGGCCGAGTATCGGCGCCGGAAGAACCTGGCCAGTCTCGACGGGCTCCCGGCGTTCGATTTCGACCCTGCACCCGAGTAGCCGTCTCCGCGACTGTCGAAACCGGCGGCAACCGTTCGTGGCATGAGTGAGGGGCCGACACGGCGGCCCACCTGATGCGGGAGTGGTTGCGATGTCGGATCGATGGAAGCGGAATCTGCTGGTCTTCCTCGGCGGCCAGACGGTGTCGTCGTTGGGCTCGATGGTCGTCGGGTACGCGGTGATGTGGCACCTCACCGTCGAGACCGGGTCGGCCGCGGTGCTGACCCTGAGTGTCGCGGCCGGGATGCTGCCCCAAGCGGTGGTGTCGGTCTTCGGCGGCGTGTGGGCCGACCGGCACTCGCGCAAGCTGTTGATCATCGGGGCCGACTCGGCGATCGCGGTGGCGACCTTGGTGCTCGCGCTGCTGATGCTGAGCGGGGTCGGCGATCTGTGGATGATCTTCGTCGCGATGGCGGTCCGCTCGGCGCTGGCCGGGATCCAGGGGCCGGCGGTCAACGCGATGCTCCCGCAGATCGTCCCGGCCGAGCACCTGATGCGGGTCAATGGGGCCCAGCAGACGATCCAGTCGGGGATGATGCTGTTCGCGCCCGCGGTGGCCGCTGCGGTCTACGCCAGCACCGGCATCGTCGCGGTCTTCTTCATCGACGTGGTGACGGCCGCGGCCGGCGTACTCCTGCTGCTTCTGGTGCCGGTGGCGCGGATGGTCCGCTCGACGGAACCCGTGAGCTACTTCGGCGACCTCCTCGCCGGAGTGCGGTACGTCAAGGGGAACGCCTCCGTGCGCTGGGTGATGGGCCTCGTGGCCGTCGTCATGTTCATGGCCGGCGCCCCGGCGCACCTCACGCCGCTGATGATCACGCGCAGCTTCGGCGAGGAGGTCTGGATGCTGAGCGTCAACGAGCTGTTCTGGAGCGTCGGGATGGTCGTCGGCGGCGCGATGATGGCCGTCTTCGGGCCCCGGGTGAAGCGCCGGGTGCGGCTGATGGTGGCCGCCTCGGTCGGTGTCGGGGTGCTCGTCATCGGCCTGGGCGTCTCCACCGACTTCTGGGTGTTCTCCGTCGCGGGCCTGGTCATCTGCGTCCTCTTCCAGACGCTGCTGGTGCCCGCCGCGACGGTCCTGCAGGAGCAGGTCGAGGAGTCGATGCGCGGCCGGGTGTTCGGGTTCTACGGGATCGTCATGTCGGTGTCGATGCCGGTCTCGATGATCGTCTTCGGGCCGCTCGCGGACAGGTTCGCGGTGGAGTCGGTGATGGTCCTGGCCGGGGTGCTGCTCCTGGGCTGCCTGATCGGGATGCTCGCCCTCGGCAGCGCCCGGCGCTCGCTCGCCACGGTGGACGCGGCAGCCGCCTGAGCGCGGCCTCCCGAGCAACGGTCACGGCGGTCGGAGACAATGACCGCCGTGACCGCTTTTTCGTATCCCGTCGGTGCTGTCGTCGAAGGCTGGGAGGCGCGGCCGTGGCCCGAACCGGTGACCCTCGAGGGACGCTACGTCCGGGTCGCGCCACTCTCGTCGGCACAGTATTCGGACCTCTACGCCGCGGTCTGCGGCCCCGGCGACGCCGACCTGTGGACCTACCGGCCGATCGCGATGCCGACCTCGCTGCAGGACCTGTGGATGCACCTGGCGGGGCTCGTCGACGCGGTCGACGTCGTGCCGTTCGCGTTCGTGCCGAAGGAGGGGGAGCGGGAGGGCCGGGCGAGCGGGGTCGCGGGCTACCACGCGATCAATCCGGCGAACGGGAGCATCGAGGTCGGCGGAGTGCTCTTCGGGTCCGCGCTGGCCCGCACCAGAGCTGCGACCGAAGCGATCCATCTGCTCATGCGGCACGCGTTCGACACGCTGGGCTATCGGCGGTTCGAGTGGAAGCTCGACTCGCTCAACGAACCGTCCCGGCGGGCCGCGGAGCGGCTCGGGTTCAGCTATGAGGGCCGGTTCCGCAACCACATGGTCGTCAAGGGCCGCAACCGCGACACCGACTGGTTCTCGGTGACCGCCGAGGAGTGGCGAGGCGTTCGGGAGGGCCACGAGCGCTGGCTCGCGCCCGACAACTTCGATGCCGACGGTGGTCAGCGGGTTGCGCTCAGCGACCTGACCCGGCGCTGAGCCTGCCGCGGTTGGCCGCGACGAGGTCGCGGATGGCGCTGAGCCGGGCGGTGAGCTCGGCCAGGTCCGGCTCGCCCGCCGCCGGGGCGAGCGCGTCGCTCCACACCGCGCGCAGTCGGCGCAGGTTCTCGGCGGCGTGCGGCGTCGGGGTGACGACCTTGCCCCGTCTGTCGCCGACGCCCTCCGAACGTACGACGAGGCCCTTGTCCTCGAGTCGGCGCAACGTGGCGCTCATGTTGGGCCGCTGCATGCCGACGTCCCGGGCGATCTCGCTGGGGGTGGCACCGGGGTGGCGGTCGACGTAGCGCATCACCGCCTGCTCGCCCGTCGTGAGCTCGGTGATCCCGGGATCACCGGCGTGGTGGCGTTCGATGTCGCGGGCGAGGGTCGAGACGATCTCCGCGAGGTCGGCGAGCTCGTCGGCGTCGGCGCGAGTAAGCATGCTCACAGTCTAGTGCTTGCTCTTTCATAATTATGAAAACATAACTAATATTGGACGCATGACCTCGCCCGCCGCCACCTCCACCCTCGAGCCGCCGCCTCGGCCTGCCGTTCCCGCGATCGGGCCGGCGCTGCTGCTCGTCCTCGCCCTTCTCTCCGCCGTCGCGCCCTTCGCGACCGACCTCTATCTCCCGGCGTTCCCGGCGATGGTGACCGACCTCGGCACCGACGCCACGAGCATCCAGCTGACGCTCACGGCGTTCCTCGTCGGCGTCGCCGTGGGCCAGCTCGCCTTCGGGCCGCTCTCGGACCGGGTCGGGCGACGTACGCCTCTTCTCGTCGGTGCCGCGGTCTTCGTGCTCTCGAGCCTCGCCACCGTCTTCGCGCCGACCGTCGAGCTCCTCGTCGTTGCCCGGCTCGTGCAGGGTCTGTCCGGGGCCGCGGGCATGGTGCTCGGCCGCGCGATCGTCTCCGACCGCGCCGACGGGCCCGCCGCAGCACGCGCGATGAGCCTGATGATGGTCGTCGGCGGCGTCGCCCCGGTCGTGGCGCCGCTGGCCGGCGGCTTCATCGCCGGGCCGCTCGGCTGGCGCGGTGTGCTCGCCGTCGTGCTCGCGATCGCGGTGCTGATGCTCGTGGTGGTCCTCGCGGTCGTACGCGAGTCGCTGCCGCCCGTCCGCCGCGCCGAGCTCCGCGCCGCCCGGGTCGACCAGGGGTCGGTGGCCGGTGAGCTCGGCTCGCGGGGCTACGTCGGCCACACGCTGGCCTTCGCGTTCGGGTTCGCAGTGATGATGGCCTACATCTCGGCCTCGCCGTTCCTCTACCAGGAGATGATGGGCCTCAGCGAGATGGCGTACGGCCTGCTCTTCGGCCTCAACGCGCTCGCCCTCATGATCGTCAGCGCGGCCTCGGCCAACCTCGCCGGCCGGGTCGGCGTACGCCGCCTGGTGGGGCTCGGGCTCGCGGTCTCCCTCGCTGGCACCGTGCTGTTCCTGGCCATCGCGCTCGCCGGCCTGCCGGTCGGTCTCCTCGCCGTCGCGGTCTTCGTCGCGGTCGCGCCCCTCGGCCTGGTCTTCGGCAACGCGACCGCACTCGCGCTCGAGTCGGTGCCTCGTGCCGCCGGCAGCGCCTCGGCCCTCCTCGGCGCGCTTCAGTTCGGCCTCGCCGCGGCGGTCTCACCGCTGGTCAGCATCGGTGGGGAGGGCACCGCCGTCCCTGCCGCGATCGTGATGGTGACCGCGGCGGTCGTCGCCTGTGTCGCGTTCGTCCTCGCGGGGCGGCGTACGCACGATTGCGTACGCAGCCCCCGCTCCTGAGCCGATGTGCGGGTGGCTCGCGCGCAGCAGTCTGGAGGGCATCGAGAAGCCCAACAGACAGGACACGAGCAATGAGCATCAACGAGACGGTGGCGACCCTCGCCGTGACCGGCGACAACTGGGGCCCGTGGCGCGAGAACGGACCATGGCACGACGGCGGAGGGCCGCCGGCGTTCTGGCCGATCTTCCCGATCCTGTGGTTCCTGGTGATCGCGGCGATCATCACCGCGGTCGTCCTCTTCAACCGCAAGCGGGTGGCCGAAGGGCCGCGGCGCGCGGGCGAGGCCAGGCTGGCCGAGAGGTACGCCGCGGGCGAGATCGACGAGAACGAGTACCGGGCTCGTCGCGACGTCCTCCGCGAGAAGCCGGGCCGGCCCAAGGAAGCCTGACAGTGGAGGCCTGACGCCCCGCTGGTCCATGGCAGTGTTGCTGTCATGGACCAGCGCATCAGCTTCATCACCCTGGCCGTCGCCGACGTGGCGGCGAGCCGGGCGTTCTATGTCGACGGCCTCGGCTGGACTCCCGAGTTGGAGGCGGACGGCGTGCTCATGATCCGCGTCGGTGAGCACGTCATCCTCTCGCTGTGGGACCGGGGCGAGTTCGAGGAGGAGGTCGGCACGATCGCCGTCGCCGACGGCGTCGCGCCGTTCACCCTCGCCCACAACGTCGCCACCCGCGAGGAGGTCGACAGCGTCCTGGAGCTCGCCCGGTCGCTCGGGCGTGAGGCCTCGGCTGCCGAGGAGCGGGTCTGGGGCGGCTACACCGGCTACTTCGCCGACCCCGACGGCGTGCGCTGGGAGATCGCCTACAACCCCGGCCCGGTGGGACAGACGCTGCTGCCCTGACCGCTCAGCCCGCGAACCCGGGCAGATACTCCTCGAGGATCGACCGGAACGGCGCCTCCGCGTTGAGCTGCGCCAGCACCCCGAGACCACCGAGCCAGACCCGGTGGATGAGCAGGTAGGACGGCGGCAGGTTGAGCTTGAGGCCAACCGTGTAGGCGGGATCCTTGGGGTCGTTGATCCGCTTGAACTCCTCGCGCATCCACTCCCGGGTGAACCGGAAGCGCTCCTCCAGCGCCGGGGTCACGAACGGCGCCAGGTAGTCGAGCACGTGCTGCGGCTCGACCTTGATGCCCTCGCGGATGAAGCCCACGTCGCGCAGGCCCGCGACCAGGGCATCCGCGTCGCCGGTCGCGGCGATCCGGATCAGCCGCCCCATCGGCTCGGGGAAGCCCCGCTCCGGGAGCCGCGCGGCGAGCCCGAAGTCGAGCACGGCCATGCGGCCGTCGGGAAGGACCCGGAAGTTGCCCGGATGCGGGTCGGCGTGGAGCATCCCGGTCAGCCCGGGCGCGGAGAACCAGAACCGGGCGAGCAGCTCGCCGTAGTGGTCGCGCTCCTCGGGAGTGCCCTCGGCGATCACCTTCGCGATAGAGCCCTCCGACTCCACCCACTCGGTGACGAGCACCGAGGGTCCCACGGCGACGACATCGGGGACGTCGATGAGCGGATGGGACGCGTACGCCTCGGCGAAGACGTGCTGGGCCTCGGCCTCCTTCGGGTAGTCGAGCTCCTCGACGACCCGCTCCTGCAACTCGGCGACCAGCGCCTTGACGTCCATCCCGGGAACCACCGCGTTGCCGATCGCCGCGACCCGGCCGATCTGGCGCAGGTCGGCTCGCAGCGCCTCGTCGGCGCCCGGGTACTGCACCTTCACCGCGACCTCGCGGCCGTCGGACCACCGGCCCCGATGCACCTGCCCGATCGAGGCCGAGGCGGCCGGTTTCTCGGAGAGCTCGACCAGTTGCTCGGACCAGTCAGTGCCGAGGTCACGGGCCAGCAGGCCGCGTACGATCCCGGTCGGCATCGGGGGAGCGGAGTCCTGGAGCCGGGTGAGCTGGGCGCGATAGTGGGCCGCCTGCGACTCCGGCAGCGCCGCCTCCATCACCGAGAGCATCTGCCCGAACTTCATCGCGCCACCCTTGAGCTCGCCCAGGGTGCGGAACAGCTGGTCGGCCGTACGCTGGTGCACATCGGCCAGCACCGCCTCGGCGGGCTTGCCCCCGATCCGCTTTCCGAGCCCGAGCGCTTTGCGCCCGGCGTACCCCATCGGCAGCGCGGCCAGCTTCGCCGTCCGCGTCGCCGCTCGCCGCGGCAAACCTTTCGACGACCCCTCCGCCTCGTTCATGCCGCAATTGTGCCTGTCGGCTGCAACTTGCACACCCCGAAGTAGCCTTCCGGCATGACCTCTGAGCTGACGATCGTGACCCCGCTCGACCCCGCCGGAGAGGACCCGTTCGGCTGGTTGGAGGAGGTCGAGGGGGTCGAGGCGCTGGCGTGGGTGCGGGCCCGCAACGAGGAGGCTCACGCGAGCATCGGTGCCGATCCCGTCTTCGCCAAGATCGAGGCGCAGATCCTCGAGGTGCTCGACTCCGACGACCGGGTGCCCGAGGTCTCGCGCCTCGGCGAGCATCTCTACAACTTCTGGCGCGACGCCGACCACGAGCGCGGCATCTGGCGGCGCACCACGCCGGAGTCCTACCGCACCGACGCCCCCGAGTGGGAGATCCTGCTCGACCTCGACGCGCTCGCCGAGGAGGAGGGCGAGAGCTGGGTCTGGCACGGCGCCTCGATGCTCCGGCCCGAGCCCGGCGAGCCGTGGCGCAAAGTGCTCGTCGACCTCTCCCCGGGCGGCTCGGACGCCGACGTGACGAGGGAGTTCGACCTGATCACCAAGGCCTTCGTGAGCCCGGCCGACGGTGGCTTCACCCGTGCCGTCGAGCAGGGCGGCGCCAAGGGCGCGCTCTCCTGGTGCGGCCCCGACGCGGTCTACGTCTTCACCGACTTCGGCCCGGGATCGCTGACCCCGAGCGGCTACCCGCGGATCGTGAAGCTGTGGCGCCGTGGCACCCCGTTCGAGGACGCGGCGGTGGTCTACGAGGGCACCAACGAGGACATGTACATCTCCGCCCGCCACATCCACACCCCCGGCTTCGAGCGCGACCTGGTCAGCCGTTCGATCGCGTTCTACAAGTCCGAGACCTACGTCGCCACCGACCCCGGCACCCCCGAGCAGACCCTCACCAAGCTCGACATCCCCGACTCCGCCGAGGCCGGCTTCCACCGCGAGTGGCTCGTCATCGAGCTTCGCGACGAGTGGACCGTCGCCGGAACGACGTACGCCGCCGGCTCGCTGCTCGCGACCGACGCGGAGCGGTTCCTGGCCGGTGAGCGCGACCTCACCGTGCTCTTCGAGCCCACCGCGAAGACCTCGCTCGCCGGGGCGACCTGGACCCGCAACCACCTCGTCCTCAACGTGTTCGAGGACGTCAAGAACCAACTCCATGTGCTCACCCCGTCGTCCTCCGGCGAGTGGACGCGCTCCGTGTTCCCCGCGACAGACCCGGTGGCCGCGGTCGGCACCCGAGCCGTCGACGCGGTCGAGTCCGACGAGGTCTGGGTCGTCACCAGCGGCTACCTGACTCCCACGACGTACGGGCTGACCGAGATCGGTGCGGAGACGATCGAGCCGCTCAAGTCGGCGCCGGTCTGGTTCGACACCGCGGGGCTTCGCGCCGAGCAGCGCTTCGCCACCTCCGCGGACGGCACTCGGATTCCCTACTTCATCGTCGGTGCCGAGGCCGCCCTCGCCGGCAGCGGCCGACCGGCGCCGACCCTGCTCTACGGCTACGGCGGTTTCGAGATCCCGATGACGCCGGGCTACTCCGCCGGTGTCGGCCGGTCCTGGCTCAGCGAGGGCGGCGTCTACGTCGTCGCCAACATCCGCGGGGGAGGGGAGTACGGCCCGGCCTGGCACCAGGCGGCGCTCAAGGAGAACCGGCACAAGGCGTACGAGGACTTCGCCGCCGTCGCCCGCCACCTCGTCGAGACCGGCGTGACCGACGCCCAGCACCTCGGGATCCAGGGCGGCTCCAACGGCGGGCTGCTGACCGGCAACATGCTCACCCTCTACCCAGAGCTGTTCGGCGCGGTCGTGATCCAGGTGCCGCTGCTGGACATGAAGCGCTACTCGCATCTCCTCGCCGGGGCGAGCTGGATGGCCGAGTACGGCGACCCGGACGTGCCGGAGGAGTGGGAGTTCATCAAGACCTTCTCGCCCTACCACCTGCTCGACGGCGCCCGGGACTACCCGCCCGTCCTGCTCACCACCTCCACCAAGGACGACCGCGTCCACCCCGGCCACGCCCGCAAGATGGCCGCGATCCTGGCCGCGACCGGCAAGGACGTCACCTACTACGAGAACATCGAGGGCGGCCACGGCGGCGCCGCCAACAACGCGCAGTCGGCCCACCTCTCCGCCTTCGCCTGGACCTTCCTGCGCGAGCGGCTCGGTCTGGTCTGATCCCGGAGACGGCTACGCGGGCTCGGTGGGCTCCAGGACCACGACGGGGGTGGGGTGCGAGCGGCGAGCGGCGAAGTCGTCGAGCTCGCCCCACCCGTCGTCCACGGCTGCGAGCAGCTCCCAGAGCCGGTCGCGCTCGGGGCCGACGGCCTCGCGCGCACGCACCTCACGTACGCCGCCCTCGACCGTCTCCACGCGCGCCTCGGGATGCGCCTGCAGATTGAGCCACCACGCCGGCGCGGGCTCGGCCCAGCCGTTCATGGCGAGCGTCGCGTAGCCGGACCCGTCGGGGACGTAGGAGACGATGACCGAACGCTCCTGTCCGGTGCGGCGCCCGACCGTGGTCAGCCGGAGCATGCCGGCCCGGCCGGCGCGCGGGCGGCGCAGGAAGCGGGCTCCGCCCGCGGCGTACAGCCGGCGGTGGAACCACCACGCGGCGCGGATGAACCAGCGTGGCGGCAGCCACGGGGACTTCTTCTTCTCGTCGGTCGACATCGTTGCCTCCATGGGCAGTCAGACCCGAGATCCACTTGTCTGGCCAGCGTATCGACGGCCGTGGGCAGGTCGCCTCGGTGAGAACCCTGAGATCCGTTCCAGCCGAACGACTGACAGATACTGGGACGGTGATCTCAGATCATGGGACGCGCGATAGGGTTAGGTGACACGGCGCGACACATGGGGTTAACGTGTGGGCATGCTGAACAGCATTCTCGTACTTATCAGGCGCGTCGCCTAGGAGCCACTGGCCCCAGACGACGCGTCTCCCTCCGTTGCCCGCCGGGCCGGAGGGTTTTTTGTTGCACAAGCAGCCCAAGCCAAATAACCGAGCACAGCCCATGAGTAGACAGCTCTGATGAGTAGGACGGCGGACATGAGCGAGCAGATGACAGGCGCGCAGAGCCTGATCAAGTCGCTGGAAGCAGCGGGGGCCGAGAACATCTTCGGCATTCCGGGAGGAGCGATCCTTCCGGCGTACGACCCGCTGATGGACTCGAAGATCCGCCACATCCTCGTACGTCACGAGCAGGGCGCCGGCCACGCTGCCCAGGGCTACGCCGCCGCGACCGGCAAGGTCGGGGTCTGCATGGCCACCAGCGGCCCGGGCGCGACCAACCTGGTCACCCCGCTCGCCGACGCCAACATGGACTCCGTGCCGATGGTGGCCATCACCGGCCAGGTCGGCGCGGCGATGATCGGCACCGACGCCTTCCAGGAGGCGGACATCCGCGGCATCACGATGCCGGTCACCAAGCACAGCTTCCTCATCACCGACCCCGCGGAGATCCCGCTGCGGGTCGCTGAGGCCTTCCACCTCGCCTCCTCCGGGAGGCCGGGTCCGGTCCTCGTCGACGTCACCAAGTCGGCGTTGCAGGCCACCACCACCTACCGGTGGCCGACCGAGCTCCACCTGCCGGGCTACCGCCCGGTGACCAGGCCGCACGCCAAGCAGATCCGCGAGGCGGCGCGCCTGATGCTGGAGGCCAAGAAGCCGGTCCTGTACGTCGGTGGCGGCACGATCCGCTCCGGCGCCCACCGCGAGCTGCTGCAGCTGGCCACGCTCACCGGGATCCCGGTGGTGACCACCCTGATGGCGCGCGGCGCCTTCCCCGACTCCCACCCGCAGCACCTCGGCATGCCGGGCATGCACGGCACCGTCCCCGCCGTCGCCGGCCTGCAGAAGTCGGACCTGATCATCAGCCTCGGTGCCCGCTTCGACGACCGCGTCACCGGCAACCTGGACTCCTTCGCCCCCAACGCCAAGGTGATCCACGCCGACATCGACCCGGCCGAGATCGGCAAGAACCGCTACGCCGACGTCCCGATCGTGGGCGACGTGCGTGAGGTCCTCACCGACCTGATCACGGTGCTCACCGCCGAGAAGGAAGCCGGCAAGGAGGGCGACTACGAGGGCTGGGTCGCGTTCATGGCCGGGATCAAGAAGGCGTACCCGCTCGGCTACGACCTCCCCGCGGACGGCCTCTCGCCGCAGTACGTCATCGAGCGGCTCGGCAAGATCTCCGGCGAGGAGACGATCTTCACCGCCGGCGTCGGCCAGCACCAGATGTGGGCCGCGCAGTTCATCGGCTACGAGCACCCCAACACCTGGATCAACTCCGGTGGCCTCGGCACGATGGGCTACTCCGTCCCGGCCGCGATGGGCGCGAAGGTCGGCCGCCCGGACTCCACGGTGTGGTCGATCGACGGCGACGGCTGCTTCCAGATGACCAACCAGGAGCTGGCCACCTGCGCGATCGAGGGCATCCCGATCAAGGTCGCGATCATCAACAACGACAACCTGGGCATGGTGCGCCAGTGGCAGACGCTCTTCTACGGCGAGCGCTACTCCAACACCAACCTGCAGTCCCACGGCCAGCCCAAGCGCATCCCTGACTTCCCCAAGCTGGCCGAGGCCATGGGCTGCGTCGGACTCGCCTGCGACTCCGCCGACGACGTCGACGCCACCATCGAGAAGGCCATGGAGATCAACGACATGCCCGTCGTCGTCGACTTCCGGGTCAACAAGGACGCCATGGTGTGGCCGATGGTCGCCGCCGGCTCCTCCAACGACGAGATCCAGTACGCGCGCGACCTCGCGCCCGAGTTCGACGAGGACGACCTCTGATGAGCATCCAGCCCGTGAAGACCGGCGGCAAGCACACGCTGAGCGTCCTGGTCGAGAACAAGCCCGGCGTCCTGGCCCGCGTGGCCGCGCTCTTCTCGCGCCGCGGCTTCAACATCGAATCTCTCGCGGTGGGGCCGACCGAGCACGACGAGCTCTCCCGCATGACGGTCGTGGTCAATCTCGAGAACACCCCCCTCGAGCAGGTCACCAAGCAGCTCAACAAGCTGGTCGAGGTGATCAAGATCGTCGAGCTCGAGCCTGAGACGCGCGTCCAGCGCGCGCTCATGCTGGTCAAGATCACCGCCACCACGGAGACTCGCAGCCAGGTGCTCGACACCATCCAGCTCTTCCGGGCCAAGGTCGTCGACGTGTCCACCGACACCGTCATCGTCCAGCTCGCCGGCAATACCGGGAAGCTCAACGACTTCCTCCGGGTCATCGAGCCCTTCGGCATCCGTGAGCTCTCCCAGTCCGGCATGGTCGGCATGGGCCGCGGCTCCCGGTCGATCTCCGAGCGCAGCCTGCGATCCGTGGCTGTGCCTGCTCCGCCTTCCGCGGTCTGAGCCGGGCGGAATACCCGGTTAACCGGGTATTCCTGCACTTCTCTGGCATTGCAACACCTGAGAAGTGCAGGAAAACCCCGATAAGTTCCCCAGAATCACCAAACCCAAAGGAGAAGCCCTCGTGGCTGAGATTTTCTACGACGACGACGCCGACCTCGCGCTGATCCAGGCGAAGAAGGTTGCCGTCATCGGCTACGGCAGCCAGGGCCACGCCCACGCGCTCAACCTGCGTGACTCCGGTGTGGACGTGCGCATCGGCCTGCAGCCCGGTTCGAAGTCGACCCCCAAGGCCGAGGAGGAGGGCTTCAAGGTCCTCGCGCCGGCCGACGCCGCTGCCGAGGCCGACGTGATCGTCATCCTCGCCCCCGACCAGCACCAGCGTGGTCTCTACAACGACCAGCTCGCGCCTCACGTGACCGCCGGCAAGACCCTCGTCTTCGGCCACGGCTTCAACGTGCGCTTCGGCTACATCAAGGCGCCCGAGGGCGTCGACGTGATCCTGGTCGCCCCGAAGGCCCCGGGCCACACCGTCCGTCGTGAGTACGTCGCCGGCCGCGGCATCCCGGACATCATCGCCGTGGAGCAGGACGCCTCCGGGTCCGCGTGGGACCTCGCGAAGTCGTACGCCAAGGGCATCGGAGGCACCCGCGCCGGTGTTATCAAGACGACCTTCACCGAGGAGACCGAGACCGACCTCTTCGGCGAGCAGGCTGTCCTCTGCGGCGGCGTGTCCCACCTGGTCCAGGCCGGGTTCGAGACGCTCACCGAGGCCGGCTACCAGCCTGAGATCGCCTACTTCGAGGTGCTCCACGAGCTCAAGCTCATCGTTGACCTGATGTGGGAGGGCGGCATCGCCAAGCAGCGCTGGTCGATCTCCGACACCGCTGAGTACGGCGACTACGTCTCCGGCCCGCGCGTCATCGGCCCGCAGGTCAAGGAGACCATGCAGCAGGTGCTCGCCGAGATCCAGGACGGCTCCTTCGCCGCCCGCTTCATCGCCGACCAGGACAACGGTGCGGCCGAGTTCCAGAAGCTGCGCGAGGAGGAGGCCGGTCACCCGATCGAGGCCACCGGCAAGGCCCTGCGCGCCCACTTCTCGTGGAGCCAGTCCGACGACGACTACACCGAGGGGAGCGCAGCGAGGTAACGAGCTCGCGAGCGCCAGCGAGCGTTGGCTCGTTCGCCGAGCAAGCGACCCAGCGGCCCGAAGGGTCGCTCGGGCTCAGCCGCCCGCTGACCCCAACTGTTCGTCAAAACCCAAGCCGAGTCGGCGCGTTCTAACGCGCCGACTCGGCTGGATTTGTGGTCAGCTTGCGCCGACTCGGCGGGTTACTTGACCTCGGACTTGAGGACCAGGCGGAGGCCGACGATCGTAGGGATGATCAGCCAGATCAGGCTGGCGACCCCCAGCTGTGCCCACATCTTGGCGGTCGTCTCGGAGTAGAGGTTCATGGTCGCCCAGTTGAGGTCGAACCAGTTGGCGTGCTCGGCCCACCAGGTGTTGGTCGACGCCAGGGCCGAAGAGACGGTCGGGAGGACGAGGGAGTAGACGAAGTAGGCGACGATGGCTGCCGGGGAGCTGCGGAAGACCATGCCGAGCATGAAGCCCATGAACATCCCGATCTCCTGGACCAGGGTGACCCGGGCGAGCTCGCCGAAGGAGAGGTTCCAGACCGGGTCGAGGTCCATGATGGTGGCGGCGCCGAGGTAGCCGAGCGCGCCGACGACCGCCGCGACCGCGATCGAGACGACGCCGACCATGGCGGTGACCAGTGCCTTCGCGGCGATGACCCGACCTCGCCCGGGCACCAGGGTGAACGTGGTCAGAGCGCTGCGGGCGCTCCACTCGCTGGTGACGGCGAGCACCGCGATCATCGGCAGGATCACCGAGATCGGGATGCCCCAGGCGGTAGCGAAGCTCTCGTAGTCGAGGTCGTCGGCGTTCACGAAGATGAGCATCGCGGCGGTCGCGGCCAGGGCGAGCACGACCAGGCTGGCCATCAGCCAGAACCCGGACCGGGTGTCGAACATCTTGCGCAGCTCGACGCCGGCGATACGGCCGAAGGGGATCGGGGCGGGCACGGCCCGCTCGCGGCGGCGTACCGCGGCGGGGTTGACCGGCTCCGGGGCGATGGTCGTGGTGGTCATGCTGCGTTCCCTTCCAGGGTTTCGAGATGGTCGCGCTGGGTCTCGGCGGTGAGCTGGAGGAACATCTCCTCCAGGCCGGCGCCGTCGGCGGCGCGGAGCTCGGTCAGCACGAGCCCGGTGTCGAAGGCGATCTGGCCGACGGTGGTGAGGTCGGCGTCGGTTAGGACGGCTCCCTCGGTGGTGAGCTCGGCGGTGTGGCCGGCCCGCTGGAGGGCTCGGCCGAGTGAGGTGGGATCACTGGAACGGGCGTACGTCTCGCCGCTGGTGAGCAGCTCCTGCTTGGTGCCCTGCGCCACGATGCGGCCGTTGCCGATGACCACGATGTCGTCGGCGATCACCTCGATCTCGTGCAGCAGGTGCGAGGAGAGCAGCACGGTGCCGCCGTCGTCGGCGAAGCCACGCAGCAGGTCACGCATCCAGCGGATGCCGGCCGGGTCGAGGCCGTTGGCCGGCTCGTCGAGGATCAGCACCTCGGGGTCGCCGATCAGGGCCGTCGCGATGCCGAGCCGCTGCCGCATCCCGAGGGAGTAGTTGCGTACGCGACGACCGGCCTCCTCCTCGGTCAGGCTCACCCGGTCGAGGGTCTCGGCGACGCTGGACTTCGGCAGCCCCATGGTGCGGGCGGCCAGGGTCAGGATCTCGCGGCCGGTGCGGCCGCCGTGCTGGGCGGAGGCGTCCAGCAGCACCCCGACCTCGCGACCGGGGTTGGGCAGCTGGGAGAAGTGGCGGCCCAGGAGGTGGGCGCTGCCGGAGGACGGATCGGTGAGTCCGACCAGGATGCGCATGGTCGTGGACTTACCGGCGCCGTTGGGGCCGAGGAAGCCGGTCACCCGGCCGGGCTCGGCGGTGAAGGTCACGTTGTCGACGGCCGTGAACCTGCCGTACCTCTTGGAGAGGGCATCGATCTGGATCATGCTCCGAGCCTGGTGCCAGGCGGCCCTCGGGCGCCTCGGGCAGATCCCTGGCGGGTGCCTGGACCTTCCCCTGATCTCCCCTGAGACCGTCTCGGGGTAGATCAGTCCGCTGTGGAATGTTTCGTACCGGACGAAACGTTCTCAGAGCATGCGTATTGATGTCTGGTCCGACGTTGTCTGTCCCTGGTGCTACATCGGCAAGCGCCACCTCGAGGAAGCCCTGGAGCGCTTCGAGCACAGCGACGACGTCGAGATCGTCTACCACTCCTTCGAGCTCGACCCCAGCGCGCCGCAGGTGCCCGTCGAGACCACGGTCGAGGCCCTGGCGAAGAAGTTCGGCGCCTCGGTCGACCAGGCCCGCGAGATGATGAAGCAGGCCAACGTGCCCGCCGCCGCGGCCGGGCTCGAGTTCCGTCACGAGGACACCCCGCACGCGCGCACCATCGACGCCCACCGGCTGCTCCACCTGGCCAAGGCCGAGGGCAAGCAGGCCGTGCTCAAGGAGGAGCTGCTCGCGGCGTACTTCACCCGCGGTGAGTCGATGGGCGACCACGCCGTCCTGAAGCAGGCCGCGGTGAACGTCGGCCTCGACGCCGGCCGGGTGGACGAGGTCCTCGCGAGCGACGAGTTCGCCGGCGACGTGCAGGCCGATATCGACCAGGCCCGCGCCTACGGCGCGACCGGGGTGCCGTTCTACGTCGTCGAGGGGAAGTACGGCGTCTCCGGCGCCCAGCCGACCGACCTGTTCAGCCAGCTCCTGAAGAAGGTGCACGCCGAGACCAAGCCGGCGCTCACGCTCGTCGGCGAGGGCGACGCCTGCGGTCCCGACGGCTGCGCGATCTGAGCCGCCGGGCCGGAACGGCCTAGCGCTTGGTGGCGAGCAGGACGCTGGTGTCGGCGGCGACCATGACCTCGACGGTGGTGAAGCGCTCGTCGGTGAGCCAGGACTCGCGCAGGCTGTCGACGCGGCCGTAGACGATCGGCGGCCACAGGTCGGTTGGGATGAGGTCGTCGATGACGACGATGCCGCCCTCCTCGACGAGGTCGGAGAGCTGGTCGGGGGAGACCCCGCCGGGGGTCTCGGCGTCGAGGAAGAGCAGCGCGAACGGGCCACGGTCGCGCAGGATGCCCCAGTCGGCTGCGATCACCTCGACCTGCGAGTCGTCGGCGAAGATCTCGGCGGCCTCCTTTGCTAGGTGCTCGTCGAGCTCGGCGGAGACGATGTGGGCGGCCTCCCCGCGTACCCCGCTTCGCAGCCACGCGGTGCCGACACCGCAGCCGGTGCCGAACTCGGCCATGGTGCCGCTCCGGGTGGCCGCCAGAGTCGCCAGCAGCCGCCCGGTCTCGTTGCGGCAGAACGACACATAGCCCGCGCGACGGGAGACGTCGAAGGCGCGGGTCACGATGTCCGGAAGCTCTGGGGGTGCACTCACAGGGCCAGTCTTCCCGATATCGCGTGTCAGCGCGCGCACGGGTGTCTCGGATGGCGGACCATTCGTCCAGATCTGCTCTCTGGAAGCGTCTGCCGGGTTAACGTCAGAACACCATGCGGAGCATTTTTCTCGTACTCGAGTGCCGCGACGGGGCCCGGCGGTAACGACCGCAGGAGAAGCCACCTCGTCGCGGTGGCTTCCGTCTTCCAAAGACCCCGGCTTCTCTCCCACACCCTCTGTTTCCCCGATGTGTGAAGGAAAGAAGCCATGTACGCGATGTACCCCGAGAGCCCTGCCGAATACAACAAGGGCCGCGAGTGGGGCCCGGCGAGCCACGACCCCGACAACCCGCACAGCGTCGAGAACACCATCGCCGCGGTGCAGCAGGCGCTCGACCTGCGGGACAACGGCGGCCAGCTGCCCGACGACAACTAGTCTCGCCGTATGTCTACGACCAACCTCGCAGTGATCCCCGGCGACGGCATCGGACCGGAGGTGACCGCCGAGGCGCTGAAGGTGCTCGAGATCGCCTCTCCGGTGAAGTTCGAGCAGACCCGCTACGACCTCGGCGCCGAGCGCTATCTCGCCACCGGTGAGGTGCTCCCCGAGTCCGTTCTCGCCGAGATCAAGGAGCAGGACGCCATCCTGCTCGGCGCGATCGGCGGCAAGCCGAACGACCCGAACCTGCCTCCCGGAATCCTGGAGCGCGGGCTCCTGCTCAAGCTCCGTTTCGAGCTGGACCACTACGTCAACCTGCGTCCGTCGCGACTCTTCCCGGGGGCGATCTCCCCGCTGTCGCCGGCCGTGCTCGACAAGGGCGAGATCGACTTCGTCGTGGTGCGCGAGGGCACCGAGGGGCTCTATGTCGGCAACGGTGGCGCGATGCGGGTCGGAACCCCGCACGAGGTCGCCACCGAGACCTCGATCAACACCGCCTACGGCGTGGAGCGGGTCGTACGCGACGCCTTCGCCCGTGCCCAGGCCCGCCCGCGCAAGAAGCTGACCCTGGTCCACAAGACCAACGTGCTCGTCAATGCCGGCTCGCTGTGGTGGCGGATCACCCAGCAGGTCGCCGAGGAGTTCCCCGACGTCACCGTGGACTACCTCCACATCGACGCGGTGATGATCTTCCTCGCCACCGACCCGGCCCGCTTCGACGTGATCGTCACCGACAACATCTTCGGCGACATCATCACCGACCTCGCCGCCGCCATCACCGGCGGCATCGGCCTGGCCGCCTCCGGCAACATCAACTCCTCCCGGGAGTTCCCCTCGATGTTCGAGCCGGTCCACGGCTCCGCCCCCGACATCGCCGGCCAGCAGAAGGCGGACCCCACCGCGGCCATCCTGTCCGGGGCCCTTCTGCTCGAGCACCTCGGTCACCCCGAGGCTGCCGCCGCCATCGACGCCGCCGTGCTCGCCGACCTCTCCGAGCGCGGTTCCGAGCCACGTACGACCTCCGAGGTCGGCGACGCGATCGCCGCCCGCGTAGCCAGCTAGACGCTCATCCCCGAAGGGGCCGGGCGCAGACGAATCTGCGCCCGGCCCCTTCGTCCGTCCGCATCACTTACCCCTGCCGCAATGGCACAGCACTCGTAGAACAGGACTAATCTCATGGTCATGGAGATCAGCACCACATTGTCGACCCAACCGGCCACCGACAAGCAGCTCGCGGAGGTCCTGGCGAACCCAGGCTTCGGCAACCATTTCACCGATCACATGCTCACCGTCGAGTGGACGCCCGAACAGGGCTGGCACAACGGTCGCATCGAGGCGTACGCACCGCTCAGCCTGGACCCGTCGGCAGCCGTGCTGCACTACGCCCAGGAGATCTTCGAGGGGATGAAGGCCTACCGGCACGCGGACGGCTCGATCTGGTCGTTCCGGCCTGAGGCCAACGCCGCCCGGATGGCCCGCTCGAGCGAGCGGCTCGCGCTGCCCGTCCTCGAGATCGAGGACTTCGTGCAGACCGTCTTCGACCTGGTCAAGGTCGACCAGCGCTGGGTGCCCGAGGCCTCGGAGAGCGATGAGAAGAGCCTCTACCTGCGGCCCTTCATGTTCGCCTCGGAGTCGTTCCTCGGCGTGCGCCCGGCCCAGCACGTGACCTACATGGTCATCGCCTCGCCCGCCGGCTCCTACTTCAAGGGCGGCGTGAAGCCGGTCCGGATCTGGCTCACCGAGGACTACACCCGCGCCGGCCGCGGCGGCATGGGCGCGGCCAAGACCGGCGGCAACTACGCCTCCTCCCTGGTCGCCCAGGCCGAGGCCTCGGCCAAGGGCTGCGACCAGGTGGTCTTCCTGGACGCGCAGGAGGGCAAGTACGTCGAGGAGCTCGGCGGCATGAACCTCTACTTCGTCCACGCCGACGGCCGGATCGTCACCCCCGAGACCGGCACGATCCTCGAGGGGATCACCCGCGCCTCCATCATCGAGCTCGCGGGCAAGCTCGGCTACACCGTCGAGGAGCGCAAGTTCGCCATCGACGAGTGGAAGGCCGGCGTCGAGTCCGGCGAGATCACCGAGGTCTTCGCCTGCGGCACCGCAGCCGTCGTCACCCCCGTCGGTGAGCTCGTCCACGAGGGCGGCTCCATCGCCTCCGCCGGTGAGGGCGAGGTCTGGAAGACCATCCGCAAGCAGCTCGTCGACATCCAGTTCGGCCGGGCCGAGGACACCTTCGGCTGGATGCGCAAGATCGTCTAGCCCAGACGACCGGAGCGAGGCCGAGCGGCGAGCTTGCTCGTCCGCTCGCGCCGAGCGAGGGAGTACCCGCGCGAAGCGCGGAAAGGTCACGTACGCAGGTCGAGGCGTCACTCCCGCGAATCGACATGGCAGATCGGTGCCATGTCGGCCGACGCGAGTGACGTCTCGGCCGACGTACCCGACGCCTGGGCGGGGTGTCGGCTGCGGCCGATAAGGTTTGTCTCGTGACGACAGCCCCTCGCCGTCTCCCGGCGACCCAACGGGACACCGTTGGTGACTACGACCTGCTCTCCCTGCTGGGACAGGGCGGGATGGGACGGGTCCATCTGGCCAGCCACCGCACGAGCGGTGAGCGGGTGGCGCTGAAGGTGCTGCGTACCCAGTTCGTGGGGGACGAGGAGGGCCGCCATCGGCTCGCGCGCGAGGTCTCCTCGCTGCAGCGGGTGCGGAGCAGATGGGTGGCCGGCGTGGTCGGCGCCGACCCGTGGGGTGAGGTGCCGTGGCTGGCGACCCGCTACGTCCCGGGGCCGACGCTGCACGACAAGATCGTCAACGAGGGCGTGCTCTCGCGCGAGGAGGTCGAGCAGCTGGCCAGCGATCTGGCCGAGGGCATCGCCGACTGCCACGCCGTCGGCGTCCTCCACCGCGACATCAAGCCGGCCAACATCATCATGGAGGGGCGTACGCCCATCCTGATCGACTTCGGGCTCGCCCGCGTGGCCGACGACCCGAAGATCACCGTGACCGGCCTGCTGATCGGCACGCCCGGCTACCTGCCGCCCGAGATCGCGGTCGGCGACCCGGCCACCCCGGCCTCGGACGTGCACTCGTGGGCCTCCGTGGTGGCGTACGCAGCGACCGGCCGGCCGCCCTTCGGCGAGGGCAACTCGATGAAGCTGATGGACCGCGCCCGGCGCGGTGAGCACGACCTCGAGGGGGTGCCGCAGCCGCTGCGCGGGCTGCTCGGCCAGGCGCTCTCACCCGACCCCACGGACCGGCCGACGCTGGACGAGGTGCGCGAGTGGCTGCGTACGCCGCGCCGGCCGTTCGTGCACAGGCCGGTCGAGCAGCTCTCGCTGAGCGACCGGGCCGAGCGCGAGAAGGCCACCACCCCGGCCGCGCCGTTCACCCCTCTTCGTCAGCGCAAGCCGCGCCAGGACAGCGGCCTGGAGAAGCTGCGCCGCGGGGCCGTCTGGCTCGGCCTGCTCGCCTTCGCCGTTGGCGTGATCGCCGCCTTCCCGAGCGTCGGCTTCTGGGCCGTGCTCGGCGCGGCGTGGCTGATCCGCGCCGCCACGCTGGCCGCCGGCGATCTGCGCCGGTGGCGGTGGTATCGCGGTCGCAAGTGGCACGACGCGCCCCGGCTGCTGATCGGCGCTCCCTGGCGGCTGGTCCGTTCGCTCCCGAAGACGTTCGTCGTCGGGGTGTGGGGCTTCGGGTTCGTGGTGGCGGCGGTGCTGCTCGGTTTCGCCCTGCAGCTCTCCCTCGAGGCGGCGCTGGGCTTCGCCGGCCTGGCGTTCGTCGGAGCGCTGTGGACCGGCTCCGGACGCGACCGGCTGCGGGACCCGGTGACCAAGACGGTCCACCGGATCTCGGCGCGATGGGTGCCGTGGATCCTCGGGTTCGCCGTCGTCGTCACCCTGGCGCTGTTCCCGATCCAGACCCTCGCCGAGGAGGGCTCGCAGTTCTCCGGCGGCGACGAGCCGTGGTGGGTCGAGCTCCTCGGCTGGTGAGACGCCCGTCCCACGGAGAAAGATTTCGTGGCAGTATCAGGGCCATGACGACGTACGTCATCATCATTCGCTAGCGCGTCGAGCCTTGCCCGACGCGCCACCCTCTCGTTCCCGAGAGGGTTTTTTGTTGCCCAGCCCAGCCCAGCCCAGCCCGAGGACCCGAGGACACAGAGCCATGGAATTCCACGTCTACGACACCACCCTGCGCGACGGTGCGCAGCAGGAGGGCCTGAACCTCAGCGTCGCCGACAAGCTCGCGATCGCCCGGCACCTCGACGGCCTGGGCGTCGGGTTCATCGAGGGCGGCTGGCCCGGTGCGAACCCGAAGGACACCGAGTTCTTCAAGCGGGCCGTCTCCGAGCTCGACCTCAAGCACGCGCGGCTGGCGGCGTTCGGGTCGACGCGCCGGGCCGGCGTGCGGGCTGCTGACGACCCCCAGGTCGCCGCGCTCCGCGACTCCGGCGCGTCGGTCGTCACCCTCGTCGCCAAGTCCCACGACCGCCATGTCGAGCTCGCGCTGCGCACCACGCTCGAGGAGAACCTCGCGATGATCCGCGACACGGTCTCCCACCTGCGCGAGGAGGGCCAGCAAGTCTTCCTCGACGCCGAGCACTTCTTCGACGGCTACCGGGCCAACCGCGACTACGCGCTGGAGGTCCTGAAGACGGCCTACGAGGCGGGTGCCGAGGTGGTCGCGCTGTGCGACACCAACGGCGGGATGCTGCCGGGCTGGGTGGCCGACGTCGTCCACGACGTCCGCAGCGCCACCCAGGGGGCGGTCGGCATCCACTGTCACAACGACACCGGGTGCGCGGTCGCCAACTCGCTGGCCGCCGTCGACGCCGGCGCGATGCACGTCCAGGGCTGCATCAACGGCTACGGGGAGCGTACGGGCAACGCCGACCTCGTCTCCGTGGTCGCCAACCTGCAGCTGAAGCTGGGCCGCGAGGTGCTGCCGACGGGCCTGCTGGGCGAGGCGACCCGCGTCGCGCACGCGGTGGCCGAGGTGACCAACGTGCCGCCCGCGGGCCGGCAGCCCTACGTGGGTGCCTCCGCCTTCACCCACAAGGCCGGGCTGCACGCCTCCGCGATCAAGGTGGACCCCAACCTCTACCAGCACATGGACCCGGCCGGCGTCGGCAACGACATGCGGCTGCTGGTCTCGGACATGGCCGGGCGGGCCTCGATCGAGCTGAAGGGGCGCGAGCTCGGCTACGACCTCTCCGACGACCGTGACCTGGTGACCCGGGTGACCGAGCGGGTCAAGGAGGCCGAGCAGCGTGGCTACACCTTCGAGGCGGCCGACGCCTCCTTCGAGCTGCTCCTGATCGAGGAGGTCGAAGGTGCCCGTCCGTCCTTCTTCGACGTCGAGTCCTGGCGGGTCATCTCCGAGGCCCGCGGTGGCGGCCCGGAGACCAGCTCGACCACCGAGGCGATCGTGAAGATCCACGCCGACGGCGTACGTCACGTCGAGACAGGCGAGGGAAACGGCCCGGTCAACGCGCTCGACCAGGCGCTGCGGGCCGCGATCACGCGTGCCTTCCCGGTGGTCGCCGACTTCGACCTGATCGACTTCAAGGTGCGGCTCTTCGACCAGGGACACGGCACCGATGCCAGGACGCGGGTGCTGATCGAGACCTCCGACGGCTCGACGTCGTGGACGACGGTGGGGGTCGGGTCGAACGTGATCGAGGCGTCGTGGGAAGCCCTGGTCGACGGGCTCACCTTCGGGCTGCGCCGGCATGTGGGCGAGACCACACCCCCGGGGGCCGCTGTCACGGAATGATTCCCCGGGACGCGGGCGTTCAACACTTAAACATTGAACTTTCTGCGTCCTACGAGGAGAACCCGTGACCGACACCCGTATCGCCGTACTCGTTGGCAGCCTGCGCGCCGACTCCATCAACCGCAAGCTCGCCGAGAAGCTGGTCGCCGAGGCGCCTGATGGTGTCGTCCTGGAGATCGTCGACGGTCTGGCGGACGTGCCGTTCTTCAACGAGGACCTCGAGGCCGACCCGGGCGAGGCCGTGAGCCAGCTCCGCAAGGTGATCGACCAGGCCGACCGCGTGCTCATCGTGACCCCGGAGTACAACGGCACGATGCCCGCCGTGATCAACAACGCGATCGACTGGCTCTCGCGCCCCTACGCCGCCGGCGTGCTCAAGGGCAAGATCCTCTCGGTCGTCGGCGTCGCCCCGACCCCCTACGGTGCCAAGTGGTCCCACGCCGACGCCGCTCGCTCGGCCGGCATCGGCGGCGCCATCGTCGTCGAGGACGCCATCGTCTCCCAGCCGGTCCACGAGATCGACGTCTTCACCGACGCCGAGGCCCAGGCCCGCTTCCACGAGGCCGTCGCGAAGCTTGCGGGCTTCGAGTCCGCCGCCGCCTGAGTCTCCGCCCAGGCTGCACACGAAGGGCAGGTCTCTGCGGGGGAGAGACCTGCCCTTCGTGATTTATCGCGTGCGCTGCGGGCGATTGGGCCGTACGTTGCGGGCATGAGTGGACCCGTGAAGCAACTCCGTCTGGTGGTCGAGGCCAAGGACTACGAGCAGGCGGTGGCCTTCTACCGCGACACCCTCGGCCTCCCGGAGCAGGCCGCGTTCTCCGGGCCGGGTGAGGCTCATGTGACGATCCTCGACGCCGGCCAGGCCACGCTCGAGCTCGCCAACTCCGCCCAGCACGCCTACATCGACGAGGTCGAGGTCGGGCAGCCGGCGGCCGGCCACGTCCGGGTGGCGTTCGAGGTCGAGGACTCCGCGACCGTCGCCTCCCGGCTTGTCGACGGCGGCGCCACCCTCGTCGCGCCACCCACCCGCACCCCGTGGGAGTCGCTCAACGCCCGTCTCGACGGGCCGGCGGGTCTGCATCTGAGTGTCTTCCAGGAGCTCGCCGAGCCCGCCCTGGCGCCGGACTACCCGGTCACCACCGAGCGGTTGGCGCTGCGCCCGATCGACGTCGAGCGCGACCTCGACGACCTGCACGCCTATCTCTCGCTCGAGGATGTCTGCCGCTACATCCCGCCGGTGCCGCGTGACCGCGAGCAGCTGCGAAAGGCGTACGCATCCGAGAGGCGTCTCTCCGTCCTGCGCCGCGAGGGTGAGGTGCTCTGCCTCGCCGTCGAGCACGAGGGCCGGCTGATCGGCGACGTGGTGCTCTTCTGGCATAGCAAGGAGCAGCGGTCGGGGGAGATCGGCTACGCCTTCAACCCCGAGTTCAGTGGCCGCGGCTTCGCCACCGAGACCGCGCGGGCGCTGCTGGGCCTGGCGTTCGACGGCCTCGGCCTGCACCGGGTGACCGCCAGGGTCGACGAGCGCAACACCGCCTCGGCGCGGGTGATCGAGCGGCTCGGGATGCGGAAGGAAGCGGTCGAGCGCGAGGCGGAGTGGTTCAAGGGCGAGTGGACGACACTGGTGCACTACGCGATGCTCGAGGACGAGTGGCGCTCTGGCCACTAGTCTGCAGGGGTGGCCGAGCTTCATGATCTGACCGCCCTGGAACAGGGAGAGCTGCTGCATCGATGCGAGGTCTCCCCGGGAGAGCTCGCCGAGCACTACCTCGACAGGATCGCCAGGCTCGACGACGTCGGCGCCTTCGTCACCGTGGCCGAGGAGCGGATCTCGACCTGCGCTCGTGAGCTCGTGGTCAAGCCGGTCGGTGCCTCACCGCTGTGGGGCGTACCCACCGCGATCAAGGACCTCAACCTCACCCGCGGGTTGCGTACGACCTTCGGGTCGGCTGCCTTCGCCGACTTCGTACCCGACATCTCCGACAACGTCACCCTGTCCATCGAGGCGGCCGGGATGATCTCGCTCGGGAAGACCAACACCCCCGAGTTCGGCTCGCCCTGCTACACCGAGCCGGACGTGGCACCGCCCGCCGTCACCCCCTGGGACCGTACGCGGATCGCCGGTGGTTCCTCCGGAGGTGCTGCCGCGGCGGTCGCCGCCGGGCTGGTGCCGGTCGCGCAGGGCTCCGACGGCGGCGGCTCGATCCGGATCCCGGCCTCGTGCTGCGGGCTGGTCGGGCTGAAACCGACCCGCGGGCGGATCTCCCCGTCGCCGATGTACGGCGACGCGGCTGGGCTCGCCACCGCCGGTCCGATCGCGCGCTCGGTGCGGGACGCGGCGGCCTTCCTCGACGTGCTCGCGGGGCGGCGTACGGGTGATCCCTTCTGGGCTCCCGAGGAGCCGCTTCCGTTCCTGGACGCGTGCGAGCGGCCTCCGGGCCGGCTGCGCATCGCCCGGTTCATCGAGCCGCTGATCGCCCCGACCTCGGTCGACCCCGAGTGCGTCGCCGCCTGGGAGAACGCCTCGTCGCTGCTGGAGTCGCTGGGCCACGAGATCATCGACATCCCGCGGCCGCTGCCGGTCGAGGCGGTCGCGGTCTTCGAGACGGTCTGGGCGGTCGGCACCGCGATGGCGGTCGTGAACCTCGCCCCCGACCAGCGATCCCAGATCCGGCCCCTGACCCGCTGGCTCACCGAGCGGGGAGAGGCGTACAGCGGCCCGGAGTTCGGGCTGGCGATCGCCGAGCTGCGCCGGTACGCCGCCGTGGCGCTGGAGGCGCTGGCGCCCTACGACGCAGTGCTCACCCCGACCCTGGCCACGCCGCCGCCCCTGGTCGGCGCGATCCGTGACGACGCCGACCCCGCCGCCGACTTCCAGGCGCAGAAGGAGTTCACCCCCTGGACCTCCGCCTGGAACGTCACCGGCATGCCCGCCATCTCCCTACCCCTCCACTGGACCCCCGACGGCCTCCCGGTCGGCGTCATGCTCGCCGCCCGCCCCGCCGAGGAGCCCCTCCTGCTCTCCCTCGCGGCCCAGATCGAAGCCGCCGCTCCCTGGGCCGACCGGCTCCCTCCCGGCTGGTAGTCGCCGAGGCGTCACCCGCGTCGGCCGAGGCGTCGCTTGCGTCGGTCGAGATGGCACCCGCATGCCAACTCGGCCGACGGCAGTGACTTCTGGGCCGACCGGAGTGACGCCTCGGCGGAGGGTCAGTCGCCGAGGCCGCGGGCCTTGAGGGCGTCGCCGGTCTCGTGGGCGCGGGCGACGACGCGGATGACGAAGGGTGTCAGGTACGCCCTGGGGGAGCGTCCGAGGCCGCGTGCTCGGGCGGCGTCGCGGGTCTCCTGAGCCAGGGCGAGGGTGCCGGGAAGGGCCTGGATCGCCATCGCGATCGTGAGCGCGACCCGCTCCGGGTCGAGCCCGAAGCGCTGCAGAGGCCGAAGCCAGCGCACAACGGCGTCGAGGGTCTCGGTGGTCGGCGTGGTCACGGTCAGGGTGAGCGCGAGGAGGGCGAGCGAAACCAGGTCGAGCAGGGACTCCACCGCCCGGTCGAAGGTGAACAGCCACCACTGCAGGAGCGCGACCAGGAGCGCGATGAGGAGTACGGCGCGCAGCGCACGTGCGGTGGAGGGCAGGTCGAGCCGGCCGATCATCGCGAGAGCGACGGCGAGGACGAGGAAGCCGGCCGCGAGCAGTGGCCCGCGCAGCGCCACGATCGCCACGCTGAGGACGGCCAGGCCGAGCAGCTTGGCACCCACCGGAAGCCGGTGGAGGACGGTGTCGCCGGCGCGGTAGAGCCCGACGGTCATGCTCATTCCTCGCTCACCGTCCTCACGTAGTGCTTGATCGCCGCGTCGGCCTCGCCGTCGTAGCAGACGCGACCGTCCTCGACGACGAGGACGCGGTCACAGCGGCGGACGAGGTCGAGGTCGTGGGTGACGAGGATCAGCTGCTGGGGGAGCGAGAGGAGCAGGTCGCCGACCATCCGGGTGTTGCGCAGGTCGAGCAGCGTCGTCGGCTCGTCGGTGACGAGCACGTCCGGCTCGGTGGCGAGCACGCCGGCCAGCGCGAGCAGCTGGCGCTGGCCGCCGGAGAGGGCATGGACGCTGACCTCGGCCCGCTCGGACAACCCGAACCGAGCCAGCGTCTCGAGTGCCACCTGCTTGCGGCGTACGCGGTCCTTCACCGTCCTGCGCAAGGACAGCTCGACGTCCTCGATGCAGGTCGGCATCACCAGCTGGGCGGCCGGATCGGTGAAGGTGAACCCGACGCGCCGGCGTACGGCGGCGCCTTTGCGGGCCACGTCGAGGCCGTCGACGGAGACGCTCCCGGCGGTCGCGGTGACCAGGCCGTTGATCATCCGGGCCAGGGTCGACTTGCCCGAGCCGTTGCTGCCGATGATCCCGATCCGCTGCTCGGTCAGAGTGAGGGTGGTGGGGTGCAGAATGGTGCGTTCGTCGCCGAGATCCGGGGACTCGACCCGGACCTCGGCGGCCTCGAAGCAGATCTCAGGCACGTCGCGCGAGCAGCTTCGGGAAGGCGCGGTGGACCTGGGAGGCGACGACCGCGGCGACCGCGGCCTTGATGAAGTCGCCAATCCAGTAGGGAGCGTCGAAGGCCGCGGCCTTCAGCAGGTCGACATGAAGCACGACGGCCATGCCGATGATGCCGCCGACGTGGTTGATGACGACGCCGACAACACAGGCGGCGAAGACGAGGACCGGGTTGGTGCGGCGGCCTCGCAGGACGTACTTCACCAGCAGGCCGACCACGAGCACCATGACCGGGAAGGACCACAGGTAGCCGGCGGTCACGCCGACGAAGACGCCCGGCCCGGCCGCGTGGCCCGCGAAGACGGGGAGGCCGGCGACCCCGAGCAGCAGGTAGAGGAGCACCGCGGCGGTCCCGCGCAGCGGGCCTAGCAGCGCGCCGGTCAGCAGGAGCGCGAATCCCTGTAGCGTCAGCGGGACCCCGGCGGCGCCGATCGGGATGGCGGCGAGGTAGGAACAGACCGCGATCAGGGCCGCGAACGCCGCGACCAACGCGAGGTCGGTGGCGTCGAGGCGCGGCGACCTGGCCGTAGGGGTCTCTTCGATGCTGGTGGGGGACTCGGTCATACTCGCTCCTGCGTACTCAGACCTGAACCTTGGTCAGGTGAACGGTGTTCAGGTTAAGGTCGACGTACGTCTTCGTCCACTTCGTCCCACCACCCGGCCCCTGGGAGCAACATGCGATACCGCCGTGAGGACGTCGTCGCCCGCGCGCTGCAGGTCCTCGACGACTACGGTCTCGCCGACCTGACGATGCGCCGTCTCGGCACCGAGCTCGGCGTACGCCCCAGCGCGCTCTACCACCACTTCGCCAACAAGCAGTCCCTGCTGGCCGCGGTGGCCGACGAGATCCTGCTCCGCGGCCGGCACGAGCCGTCGGGCGCCTGGGACGTACGCGTCACCGGCATCTGCACCGACCTGCGCGACTCGCTGCTCGCCTACCGCGACGGTGCCGAGGTCGTCGCCACCGTCTGGGCCTTCGGGCTCGGCGCGACGCAGCCCCACGACGACCTCGTCGCGGCGCTGAACGACGGCGGCCTCGGCGATCTCGCCCCCGTCGCCGCCCGCACCCTGCTCCACTTCGTCTACGGCCACGCCGTCGACGAGCAGACCCACCTCCAGGCCGCCGCCGCGGGCGCCATCGAGGACGACGTACGCGACACCGACGACTTCCTCACCGGCCTGGGCCTGATCGCCGCCGGCATCTCGATGGCCAAGGCCGTCCGCGAGGCCTCAGCCGACCGCTGAGGACCGGCGCCTGCGCAGCAGCAGGACCGCCCCGGCCCCGACGACGAGGCCGAGCGCTCCGCTGAGCACGGCCACCCACGGGGAGAGGTTCCGTTCGGCGTCTCGTGCGGACTCGGTCGCGGCAGGCGCGAAGGTCTCCGCGATCTCCGGCTCCCGGGCGAGCTCGAGGTCGCTGGTGAGCGCCGCCGGGTCCTCGATCGAGAACGTCCACTTGGGCAGCCGGTTCTCGCCCCGCTCGACCAGGTTGTCGAGTACGTCGTCGTGAACCCCCTCCTCGACCAGCTCCACCGCGGCCTCGGGCTCGTCCGAGGTGGCCCAGGCGGCGAGCGGCGACCGGAACGTGCGGTCGAGGGTGAAGACCGTGACCTCGCCGAGGTCGTCAGCGGCCGAGCTGAGCCGCATCGGATAGACGAGAGTCGCGGTGTCGAAGGTGAGCACGATCGGGTCGGCGTACCCATCGAACGGCTTGTCGCCGCGCATCTTGACCGCCGTGAACCGCCAGCCCTCCTCGAGATAGTCGGCGATGACCGGTTCGAGCTCGGGCTTGGCCGCATACCCGTTCGTACGCAGCCAGGTCGCCACCCCGCTCGCGTCGCCGCCCTCGATGACCGTCGCGACGACGTCCTCGAGCACCGTTCGTGAGATGACGTCGGGAGCGGCTCCGGGTGGCGCCCCGGCACCGTCCTCGTCGAAGAGCGACCAGTCCTTCTCCGGCGGCGGGGTGGTGAGTCGTGCCAACTCGTCGAACCGCTCCGGGTCTCCCTGGGTCACGTCCGGGACCGTCGGCGTCGGCACCAGGACCGCGAGGTCGGGTGTCTCAGTGGTGATCCCGAGCAGCATCTCGAGCCGCTCCCGCTCGCCCTCCTCAGCCCAGCTCAGGAACGCGATCTCCTCCCCGGCCTCGACGGTGTGCCCCTCCGGGACGTAGGCCGCCCCGCAAGCGCACGCACGCGCGGAACCGGGGATCAGCAGCAGGGCGGCGATGACAGCGACCAACGCGATGCGAATCGCTCCACGAGACATGGCGGACAACCTATCGGTGGTCACGCCGTCTCGACCTCCGCGCCGTGCAGCTCGGCGAGCATCACGGCGCCGGCGAGATCGAGCCTGGTGCCGCGCAGCGACGCCGCGGTGAGGTCGACGCGGTCGAGCCCGGCCCCGCGGAGGTCGGCGCCGTGCAGGGTCGTCTCCTGGAGCGTGGCTCCGTCCAGCCGGGTGTCTCGCAGGACCGCGTCGGTGAGGTCGGCCAGCGACAGGTCGGCGTCGCGCAGGTCCAGACCGGACAGGTCGAGCCGGGCGAGATTCGCGCCGCGCAGCGAGACCCCGCGCCACACGCCGCCGGTGACCTTCAGCGGCCGCAGGGTGCAGTTCGAGAACTCGCTCCCGCTGAGCTTGCAGCCTTCGAACGTCGAGTCGAAGAAGTTGGTCCGCCGGAAGTCACAGCCGACGAACGCCGAGCCGACGTGGGTCGAGGCGTTGAACCGGCCGCCATGGAACGTGCAGCGCTCGAAGAGCGCCGCCGACGTCGTCGCCTCGGTGAGGTCGACATCGGTGAAGACACAGTCGACGAACCGAGCCCCGGTGAGATCGGCTGCGTACCAGTCCTCGTTGCGGAAGTGCTCTTCGGTCGCCTCGGCGGGTGGGTTCGGCATGGCGCACACCCTGCCACCCGCCACCGACACCCAGACCGTCCGGATCAGTCGTGCTGGGTGAACCACTCGTCGAGGAGGGGCCAGGTGTTGTCCCGGGCGGCGCGGCCGGTGAGCAGGCCGAGGTGGCCGCCGGGGACGATCTCGAAGCGGAGCTCCTCGGCGCCGGTGAGCAGGTCGACCAGCGGCCGGACCGAGGCGACGGGACCGATGCCGTCGTTGGCGCCGGCGACGACGAGCGTCGGCTGCTTGACGTCGCGCAGGTAGACGGAGTGGTCGTCACTGAGGTCGATCTGCCCGCTGAACAGCGCGTTGGTGCGGAAGAAGTGGTGGTAGAGCTGCCCGAACGTACGTCCCGGGTAGGCGATGATGTTGTCGGTGAACCGGTCGACAGCCTCGAGCTGGGCGAGGAACTCGCGGTCGGCCAGGTTGGACAGCTTCGCGACCGGCTTGGTGAACATCTTGTCGACCGAGGAGATCTGAAATGCCCACCTGACCAGCGGTTTCGGAGCGCCTCCGAAGGCCTGGTAGGCAGTGGTGACCAGGTTGCCCGGCGGCAGGTTGAGCAGCGGCCGCAGCGGCGCGATCAACGGCACCTGACGTACGTCGCAGGGCGAGCCGAGCACCGCCAGCGAGGCGATGGGGAGGTCGGGGGCGTCGGCGGCGGCGAGCATCGTGAAGATCCCGCCGAGCGACCAGCCGACCACGTGCACCGGCCGCCCGCCCGCGTGCTCGGAGACCGACCGGATCGCCTCCGGTACGACGTGCGCGATCCAGTGTTCGATGCCGAGGCTGCGGTCGGCGAAGTTCACCTCGCCGTACTCGACCAGATAGGTCGGCCGGTTCGTCCCCACCAGGTGCTCGACGACCGAGCAGCCGCGCCGCAGGTCGTAGCAGATCGCCGGCGCCGCCAGCGGCGTCACCAGCAGCACCGGGTCGCCCTCCGGCGTCGTCCCTGCCACGGGCCGGTAGTGGTAGAGCTCGCGTCGGTTGCCGTCGTCGATCAACGTACGCGGCATCGGCCGAATGTCGGCGAGCCCGCCGTAGAGCAGCGAGTGCGCGACGTTCCCCGCGGCGGCGCTGACCGTGGTGGCGATCGAGGCGGCAGCTTGGCGGGGGTGGGGGAGGATGGCCATTGTGGGCTTAACGTAACCCGTCCGGCGAGGTCACGGCGGGAGCACGCTCCCACCGTGTGTGACGTCCGTTACGCCTCGATGAGCCGCTCGCACTCGGCGATCAGCCGCTCCCGGAGCGGGGTGGCCCGCTCGGCGAAGCCGCGCTGAGCGGCGGCGTACTCCTGTTTTCCGGCAGCCGTCTCGATGCGGATCGGGTCGAGGTCGAGCTCGGCGAGGTCGTAGGGAGCGGCCTTCATGTCCATCGTGCGGATGTCCCAGGCGAGCTCGAAGCAGTCGGCGACCAGGTCGGAGGAGATCAGCGGCGAGAGCCGGAAGGCGTGCTTGTAGAGGTCCATGTTGCCGTGCAGGCAGCCCGGCTGCTCGAAGGCCGCCCGGTCGTCGGACCGCGGCGAGAGGGTGTTGAGGGGCAGCGCGGGCGGGGTGAAGAAGCGGTACGCGTCGAAGTGGCTGCAGGCGATGCGGTGGGACTCGACCACGCGGTCGGTGCCGGTGGTCCCGAGTCGCAACGGCCAGTCGGCGTGGCGTACCTGCTCGGGGGTCAAGCGGTAGACCATCGCCCACTCGTGGAGGCCGAAGCATCCGAAGTTGGCCTCGCGGGAGGCGGTCGCCCGCAGCAGCTTCAGGAGGGTCTCGACGAGCAGGCGCTTGTCGGCGAGGAACTCGGAGGAGACGGTTCCGGAGGTGTAGCCGCGCAACGAGGAATACTCCGCAGCGTCCGACAGCCTCACCCCGAACCCCGGGTGCCAGCGCAGCAGCTGGGCGGGCCGGTAGGAGTAGTAGGTGAAGAGGAAGTCGTTGACCGGGTGCTTGACCCGGGCGCCGCGGCGGGCGAGATGGGGCTCGACATAGGGTGCCAGGCGCGCGCGGTGAGCGGCCGCGCGAGCGGTCCACTCCGAACGCGACAGCACCTCCACGACGTACAAGCCTACGAAGGCGGCGCATAGTGAAGTGAATCGTGGCGACGGGTCCGGATAGGCTCAGCACGTGCGCATCGCCAGATTCACGACCAAGGGTGGCGAGCCCCAGTTCGGCGTCGTCATGGGGGACCTCGACGGCTACGGCCAGCTCAGCGAGGACGCGACCGTCGTCGCGCTCCAGGGCGACCCGCTGTTCTCGGGTGTCAACATCACCGACCAGGTCCACAAGTTCGAAGACGTCAAGCTGCTCGCGCCGGTGATCCCGCGCAGCAAGGTGGTCGCGGTCGCCCGCAACTACGCCAAGCACGCGGCCGAGCTCGGCAACGAGGTCCCGGAGGAGCCGCTCTTCTTCATCAAGCCCAACACCGCGGTCTGCGGCCCCGGTGACGCGATCCAGCGACCGAGCAACGTCGAGGACCTCCACTTCGAGGGCGAACTCGCGATCGTGATCGGCCGGATCTGCCGCGATGTCCCGGTGGAGAAGGTGAAGGACGTCATCTATGGGATGACGGTCGCCAACGACGTCACCGCGCGCGACGTGCAGCGGAGGCTCAAGCACTTCTCCCAGGCGAAGGGCTACGACACCTTCTGCCCGCTCGGCCCCTGGATCGAGACCGACGTCGAGCCGGAGCAGCTCGCTGCCGGCGTACGCATCCAGACCTTCCTCAACGGGGACGTCGTCCAGGACGGGTCCACGAAGGACCTCGTCCACGACATCCCGAAGCTGATCGCCCACATCAGCAGCGTCATGACGCTGCTGCCGGGCGATGTGATCCTCACCGGCACCCCCGAGGGTGTCGGCCCCATGGAGCCCGGCGACGAGATCGAGATCTTCGTCGAGGGGCTCGGAGCTCTGACCAACAAGGTGGCACAGCGTTGACTGACATTGGAATGACCGGGACACTCGAGCCGAAGGACTACCGCGTCCGGATGGCACCCTCGCCGACCGGATCGCCCCACGTCGGCCTGGTCCGTACCGCCCTGTTCAACTGGGCCTTCGCCCGCCACCACGGCGGCACCTTCGTCTTCCGCATCGAGGACACCGACAAGGCGCGCAACACGCAGGAGTCCTACGACGGGCTCATCGACCTGATGCGCTGGCTCGGCCTCGACTGGGACGAGGGCGTCGAGGTCGGCGGCCCCTACGGCCCCTACCGCCAGTCGGAGCGCTCGGAGATCTACGCCGACGCGCTCGGCCGGCTGCGCGCCTCCTCCCACGTCTACGAGTGCTACTGCACCGGCGAGGAGACCACCGCCCGCTACGAGCAGCGCCTGGCCGCCTACAAGGCCGCGAAGGCCGAGGGCATCAAGGGCGAGGCCCCGGCCCAGGGCTACGACAACCACTGCCGTGACCTGAGCGAGGACCAGATCAAGGCGTACGAGGCCGAGGGCCGGTCCTCGGTCCCGCGGTTCCGCATGCCCGACGGCTCGATCACCTTCAACGACCTCGTCCGCGGCGAGGTGACCTTCGAGACCAAGCACGTCCCCGACTACGCCCTCGCGCGTGCCAACGGCGACCCGCTCTACACGCTCACCGCGCCGGTCGACGACGCCACCATGAACATCACCCACGTCTTCCGCGGCGAGGACCTGCTGAGCAGTACGCCTCGGCAGATCGCGCTCTTCGACGCGTTCGTCGAGGTCGGCCTGGCCGAGCGGGCACCGGAGTTCGGCCACCTGCCCTACGTCATGGGCCAGGGCAACAAGAAGCTCTCCAAGCGCGACCCGGAGGCGCACGCGCTGAAGTACCGCGAGGAGGGGTTCCTGCCCGAGGGCCTGCTCAACTACGTGGCGCTGCTCGGCTGGGCGATCGCGGCCGACCGCGACATCTTCACCATGGAGGAGATGGTCGAAGCCTTCGAGATCCACGACGTGGTCAAGAACCCGGCCCGCTTCGACGTCAAGAAGGCGGAGGCGATCAACGCCTCCCACATGCGGCTGCTGCCGGTCGAGGAGATCACCCACCGGGTGATCCCTTACCTCAAGGCCGACGGGATCATCAGCGACCCGGTGAACGACGCCGACGCGCAGATGCTCGAGGCCGCGATGCCGCTGGTCGCCGAGCGGATCAACAAGCTCGGCGAGGCCTCCGACATGCTGCGGTTCCTCTTCGTGCCCGAGGCCGACTTCGCGCTCGACAAGGAGGACGCCGCCAAGCTGCTCGACGAGGAGGGCCTGGGTGTCGTCCGGGCTTCGTACGACGCGCTCGTGGGGCTCCATGCGTGGTCGACAGCCGAGATCCAGGACGCGCTGACGGCGGCCCTGATCGACGGTCTCGGGCTCAAGCCGCGCAAGGCGTACGGCCCGGTGCGGGTAGCGGTGACCGGCAAGCGGATCAGCCCGCCACTGTTCGAATCCATGGAGCTGCTCGGTCGGGAGCGTACGCTGGGGCGCCTGAAGGCGGTTCTCGGGAGGAGCTGAGCGTGGCAGGACGGGCAGGATGAGCACGGTCATGGAGCCGCCCTCGGGACTGGCGTACTACCAGGTGCAGCGCAGCGGGCGCAGTGGTTGGGGACGACCCCTGATCGGACTCATCCTGATCGGTCTGTGTGTCTTCTTCGTCTCGCCCGCGGTGGTTCTGGCCGCGTTCGAGGTCTTCTTCGTGCTCGCTGGCGACGACGTCTCCAACGGGATGGTCCGTGTGGCCGACGTGGAGAACGTCACGCCGGAGTCACTGGCGTTCCTGCTGCTGTCTCTGGCTGGAGCGATCCCGGCGGCGATGCTGCTGTGCTGGGCGCTGCACGGGCTGCGACCGGGGTGGCTGGCCTCGGTCGAGCGACGGATCCGCTGGCGATGGCTGCTGCAGTGTCTCGGGATCGCGGCGATCACGATGGTGGTCACCGTCATCATCGCCTCCCGGCTGCCGATCCCGGGAGAGGACCTCGGCGCCAACACCCTCAACCCTTGGACGAGCACCATGCGCGATTTCGTGCTCGTGATCGTGCTGCTCACCCCGCTGCAGGCGGCGGGGGAGGAGTACCTCTTCCGCGGCTACATCTTCCAGACCTTCGGATCGCTCTTCGGCGGGATGCTGGGCGCGCGTACGGTCTCGGTGACGATCACCGCGCTGCTCTTCGCCTTCGCCCACGGGTCCCAGGACCTGCCGCTGTTCCTGGACCGGTTCGCCTTCGGCATCGTCGCCGGCATCTGCGTGATCGCCACCGGGGGCATCGAGGCGGGCATCGCCATGCACGTCCTCAACAACTTCGTCAGCCTCGGCATGGCCGTGGCCTTCGGCGACATCTCGACGGTGCTCAACACCACCGAAGGGTCGTGGTGGCGGATCCCGGTCACCCTGGTCCAGTCGGGCGTCTTCCTGGCCCTGACCGTGTGGGCAGCGCGGTCCGCGGGCCTCTCGACCACGACGAAGACTGTTTAGGGCGTGCCGATTTCGTAGCCTGGGGGCCTCGCCGGTAATGTTTCCTCTCGGTTCGAGGGAGAAATCCCGAGGGCCGGATCGCTCTTGTTGGCGGCCTCTCAGGCTAAGTCAACCAAGACGATGGGCTATGGTGTAATTGGCAACACGACTGGTTCTGGTCCAGTTATTCTAGGTTCGAGTCCTAGTAGCCCAGCGGATCCTCTCCGGAGGATTTGGGAGTCACCGAAGCGGTTCGCTAAGGTTTCACCCGCTGCAAGCCCCCGTCGTCTAGCGGCCTAGGACGTCGCCCTCTCACGGCGGTAACGCCGGTTCAAATCCGGTCGGGGGTACAACGCAGGAAGAGCCCCGAGTCACTGACTCGGGGCTCTTCGCGATTTCTGCTGTGGGTGCGGATGTGGCTGCTGTCTGGAGCGGGTCCCGATGTGGGGGATCGCCTGGTCATCCGGTAATGTTTCTCCTGCCCGCGGGGCCGAAAGGTCATCGCGGGAGGTGCAAGCCCCCGTCGTCTAGCGGCCTAGGACGTCGCCCTCTCACGGCGGTAACGCCGGTTCAAATCCGGTCGGGGGTACAACGCACGGGAAGCCCCGAGTCACTGGCTCGGGGCTTCTTGGTTCTCCGGGTCCAAGTCGAGCTGCATCCAGGTGACGTCGTGCCAGGCGTCGAACTTCCAGCCGATCCTTGTGTACGTCCCCACCTCGGTGAAGCCGAAGGAGCGGTGGATGCCGAGGCTGGCCTCGTTCGGGATGGCGATCCCGGCGAGAGCGCGGTGGAAGCCGCGCTCCTTCAGGTATGGGAAGAGGGCTGCGTACAGGGCCCTGCCGGCGCCGTTGCCGCGCCGGTCGCGGTCGAGGTAGATCGACACGTCGCAGGCCCAGCGGTAGGCGGCGCGGGTGCGGTGCTGGGTGGCGTACGCGTAGCCGAGCACCTCCGGCCCGCCCTCGCCCTCCGTCTCCAGGACCAGCCAGGCATGCTCGGCCAGGGAGGACTCGATGCGGCGCGCCATCTCGTCGGCCGTCGGCGGCTCGGTCTCGAAGGAGATGACGGTGTCGCGGACGTACGGCTCGTAGATCGCCGCGCAGGCGGCTGCATCCGCGAGCGTCGCGTGGCGGATGGTCCAGGCAGGTGGCATGTCTCCTATAGTAGTCACGTGGCTGACGATAGTGACAAGTTCGGTGAGGCCCTGGCGTCCAACATCAGGTCGGCGCGGGAGGCGCTCGGGATGACCGTCGCGGGGCTCGCGGAGGCGTCCGGGGTCTCCCGAGCGATGATCTCGAAGATCGAGCGGGGCGAGGCACAGCCGACCGCGGTCCTGCTCACCCGGCTCTCCGGGGCGCTGGAGCTGACCCTGTCGGAGCTGATCGCGCGGGCCGAAGGGGATGCGGTGCGCGTCGCTCGGCGCTCGGAGCAGACCGAATGGACGGACCCCGAGACCGGCTACGTACGCCGCGCCGTCTCCCCGCCCGCGCGCGGGATCCTGGAGCTGGTCGAGGTGGAGTTCCCGGCCGGTGCGTCGGTGGCCTCGCCCGCTTCGGCGTACCACTTCAAGGAGCAGCAGATCTGGGTGCTCTCGGGGCATCTGCGGTTCGTCGAGGGTGACCTCGTCCACGAGCTCGACGCGGGTGACTGCCTGCAGCTGGGGCCGCCCGCCGACTGCGTCTTCGTCAATCCGACCGACGAGCCCTGCCGCTACCTGGTCGTGATCGGCAAGCGGCGCGGGTGAGTCAGACCGGGTTGCCGCCGCTCCAGACCTTGTGGGTGAGGGGAACCCCGGGTCGGTAGGCCAGATGCTTGGCGGAGGGGGCGTCGAGTGCCTGCAGATCGGCGCGGCGACCGTCGCTGATCCGTCCCGCCGAGCCGTCGAGGCCGAGCGCCGTGGCGCCACCGACCGTCGCCGCCCAGAGAGCCTCCTCGAAGGTCAGGCGCTGCTGGAGAACGGCGGTGGCGACGCAGAACCCCATCGAGGTCGTGAAGGACGAGCCGGGGTTGCAGTTGGACGCGATCGCGATCGTCACGCCGGCGTCGACCAGCTCGCGCGCCGGGGGAAAGGGCTCGCGGGTGGAGAGGTCGCAGGCGGGAAGGAGCGTTGCCACGGTCTCCGACCCGGCGAGCGCGTCGATGTCCGTCGGGCTGAGGTGGTTGCAGTGGTCGACGCTCGTCGCGCCCATCTCGACTGCCAGCTGAACACCGCCGGACTCGCCGAGCTGGTTGCCATGGAGCTTGACGCCGAGGCCTGCGGCGCGGCCGGCCTCGAGGATCTCGCGGGACTCCTCGACGTCGAAGGCACCCTGCTCGCAGAAGACGTCGATGTAGGTCGCATGGGGCGCGACGGCGGCGAGCATCGGGCCGGTCACGAGGTCGATGTAGGCGCGACGGTCCACGCCCGCGGGGACGACGTGAGCGCCGAGGTAGGTGACCACCTCGGCGTGCTCGGCGCTGATCCGCGCCAGACGCTGCTCGGTCTCGACGTCGAGGCCGTAGCCGGTCTTGGCCTCGATCGTCGTGGTGCCGCCGCGGTATGCCTCCGCGCGCAGCCAACGCGCCCGCGCCCGCAGGTCGTCGTCGGTGGCGGCTCGGGTGGCTTCGACGGTCCGCATGATCCCGCCGGCCTCGTAGGGCCGGCCGGCCATCCGGTCGATGAACTCCTCGGCGCGGTCGCCCATCGAGACCAGGTGGGTGTGGGAGTCGACCCAGCCCGGGAGCACCGCGCGACCGTCGAGGTCATCCCGCGTGTCCGCTGCCGGGGCGCGGTCGGCGGGACCGATCCAGGCGATCCGGCCGTCCTCGATCACCACGGCTGCGTCATGGAGGGTGCCGTGCTCCTCGGTGTGAGTGGTCAGCTCGCCGATGTTGGTCAGCAACACGCTCATCCGAGCTCCTTCAGTGCTTGCGTGAACATGGTGGCCGGGTCGCGACCGTCGGCCAGGCGACCGTCCTCGGCCACCACGCGTCCGCCGACCACTACGCGACGTACGTCGGTGGCGGTCGCCACCAGGGCGAGCTGGTCGAGGGCGGCCCCGGCGGTGCGTACCGAATCTGGGTCGATCTCCACCAGGTCGGCGCAGGCTCCGATCCGGAGGCCGCCAGGGAGGCCGGAGGCGGCGTAGCCGGAGCCGGCGCGGGCGGTCTCGAGGTCGGTGGGGGAGAAGCGTCCGCGCTGTCGGCTGCGGAGCCGTTCGCCGGCCTCTAGGCCGCGCACCTCGAGCCAGGGGTCGATGACCGCGTTCTGGTCGGAGCCGAGCGCGATCCGCACGCCTGCGTCGGACAGCTCGCGGGCGGGTCCGATGCCGTCGCCGAGGTCGGCCTCGGTGGTCGGGCACATCACCACCCCCGCACCGGAGCCGGCGATCAGGGCGATGTCGGCGTCGGTCAGGTGCGTGGCGTGGACCAGCCAGGTTCGCGGGGAGAGGGCGCCGGCGTCGGCTAGGACCTGCGTGGGCGTCCGTCCGTACGCTGCGAGCGACTGCTCGTTCTCCGCGGGCTGCTCGGAGAGATGGACGTGGAGGGGCACCTCGGCGCGCAGGCGCTCGGCGACGATCGCGATGTCGTCGGGCGAGACGGCGCGTACCGAGTGGATGGCCGCGCCGGCGGCGTGCGTCTGATGGAGTCGCTGCCAACGGTCGAGCCAGGCCTCGACGGTGCCGTCCCCGAAGCGGCTCTGCTCGGGGAGGAGCGGCCGGCCCGGGGCGCTGGTCAGGTAGAGGGTGTCGAGGAGCGTCAGCCGGATGCCGACGGCGCTCGCGGCCCTGGTGAGCGCGGCGCCGAACGCGTTGGGGTCCTCGTAGGGCGTCCCGTCGGGGCGGTGGTGGACGTAGTGGAACTCCGCGACGGCGGTCCAGCCGGTCACCAGCATCTCGGCGAAGACGGCCTCGGCCAGGCGCTCGTAGGAGTCGGGGGTGAGGCGGTCGGCGACGGCGTACATCTGCTCGCGCCAGCGCCAGAAGTCACCACCCTGGTCGTGCGTACGGCCGCGCAGCGCGCGGTGGAACGCATGCGAGTGAGCGTTGCCGGAGCCAGCGAGCACGGTGCCGAGGCGGAGGTCGGCGGGCTCGGTGCTCTCGCCCGAGGTGATCGCGGTGATCCGGCCCTCGGTCGCTTCGATCACGACGTCGGTGAGCTCGCGGCCCTCGACCAGCGCCCGCTCGGCATGGATCCGGGTCATTTGCGGGGCTCGCTCGCCAGCAGTCGGACGACCTCGGTCAGCGCCCTCGCTCCGGCGCGGCAGTCCTCGTCGGTGGCGGTCTCGTAGGGGGAATGGGAGACGCCGGTGGGGTTGCGGGTGAAGAGCATGGCGGTGGGGATCTCGGCAGCGAGGATGCCGGCGTCGTGGCCGGCGCCGGTGGCGAGCACCGGAACCCCGCCCAGCGCACCGACCAGGCGTTGTTGCAAGTCAGGGTCGAAGTGGACGGTCGAGACGTAGGACTCCTCGGTGACCTCCAGGGTGCAACCGTGTTCCTCCGCGGAAGCGTGGGAGGCCTTCAGGATCTCTTCGAGAAGGGCTCGGGTCTGCGGGTCGGTGTCGCCGCGTACGTCGAGCCAGGCATCCACCCGGGAGGCGATGACGTTGGTGCCACCCGGGATCGGAGTGAGGCGGCCGATCGTGGCCCGGGCGGAGTCGGCACCGTCGTGGGCCGACGCGATGCGCTGGGCGGCCAGGACCGCGGCGGCCATCGCGGCGACCGGGTCGCGCCGGTCGCGCATCCGGGTCGCGCCGGCGTGGTTGCCCTCACCGGAGAAGACCAGCTTCCAGCGGCCATGAGCCAGGATCGAGGAGGCCACCGCGACCGGAGCGTTCAGGTCGGCGAGCCCGATGCCCTGCTCCACGTGGAGCTCGACGAACCCCGCCAGGCTCGCCAGCCGCTCCTCGTCGCGGCCGAGCCCCGCCGGGTCGATACCGTCGGCACGGCAGGCCTCGGCGTACGTCACCCCGGTGTCGTCGGTGAGCGCCGCAACCGTCGCGCCGGGAAGCGCACCGGTCATCAGCTTCGAGCCCAGGCACGCGATGCCGAACCGCGAGCCCTCCTCCTCGCCGAATGCGGCGACCGTCACCGGCCGAGCAGGCGCGAAGCCCTCCTCCATCAGCGCCGAGACCGCGGCCAGTGAGGAAGCGACCCCGAGCGGGCCGTCGTAGGCGCCCCCGCCCGGCACCGAGTCGAGGTGGGAGCCGATCGCGATCGCCCCGTCCCCACGGCCCCAGTGGGCCCAGATGTTGCCGTTGCGATCGGTCTCGACCTCGAGTCCGAGCCCCGTGGACGTACGCCGGAACCACTCCCGCAGCTCCAGCTCTGCCGGCTCATAGACATGCCGGGAGTAGCCGCCGCGCAGTGGGTCGCGGCCGATCTCGGCGATCTCACGGAGCAGTTCTACGACATCCAAGCTCACGGTCTTCCTCTACTTCTGTTGCCGAGTCGGCGCATTCTGACGATCCCCGCTGCCGAGTCGGCTCGTCATGACGAGCCTCGACGCATTGGCTCGCCACCGCCTCGGGCATGGCGATGCTGGAGAAGGGCGGCAACGCCTTCGATGCCTGC
>NZ_JBEXJF010000031.1:0-59795 GCF_040608935.1 Nocardioides sp. NPDC004968 | reverse complement strand
ATAGGAGGACGTACGCCGACGGGCCTGGCGTCATGCAGACGGGGGCTCCGTGGCGACGAGCCGACTCGGCGGGGGTTTTGGTCAGGACGAGCCGACTCGGCGCGACTTCAGGTGATCTGGTGGGCGAAGACGCGGTCGAGCTCGGCTGGGGCGTTCGCCGTCACCCCGCCGTGGACGGGGCCGGGCTGGAGAACGGTGCTCTTCGGGGCCTTGAGAAGACCGAAGCGGGCGGACTCGTTGTCGGAGAGCGACCGGAGTCCGTACGCCGTGGCGCGGACGCCCGCGCCGAAGCCGGCGTGGGCGGCGCCGGCGCAGATCAGGTCCACCGACTCGAGGGCGGCTCGTACGAGGGCGAGGTCGAGGGCCGGGGCGAAGGCCGCGAGGCGCTGCTCGTCGAGCGCCCACCGGGCGGCGAGGAACTTCTGCTCGGGGCAGTGGAGAACGACGCCGACGTTGAGGAACTCCTCGCGCTCGGGGCGGGGTACGCAGCGGAGCACGACGTACTGGTAGGCGTCCATCACGCCTCCTGGGCGGGCTCGGCAGCGGGCAGCCACGGGCGCCCGCCGTCGAGGCGCGCCCGCAGGAACGCGACGTAGCGCTCGCGCAACGATTCCGGGGTGTCGTAGCCGGGGACGGGCTCGAGCCACTCGTCGGGTACGTCGGCGAGCACCTTCTCCAGCACCGCGTCGTCGAGCCGCGAGGCGAGCTCGTCGTTCTGGGCGATCGCCTCGTCCGCGAAGGCGCGCAGGATGTGCTCGGAGGTGTCGAAGGGCTGCGCCGCGTAGCGCGCCGGGTCGCCGCCTCCACCGGGCCAGACATGGTGGAAGTACAGCGAGGCGCCGTGGTCGATGACGTAGAGCGCGCCGTTCCACAGCAGCATGTTGGGATTGCGCCAGGAGCGGTCGACGTTGGCGATCAGCGCGTCCATCCACAGGATCCGCCCGGCCAGCGCCGGCTCGGGCGAGTAGGCGGCGTCGTAGCCGAAGGCACCCGCCAGGAAGTCGATGCCGAGGTTGAGCCCGGCGCTCACGTTGAGGAGGTCCTGGACCTCCTCGTCGGCCTCGTAGCGGGCGATCTCGGGATCCAGGTCGAGCACGACCTGGTCGGGCGTGGGGATGTCGAGCGCCCGGCACAGGCCGGTGACGATCACCTCCGCGACCAGCACCCGCAGCCCCTGTCCCGCACCGCGGAACTTGCAGACATAGGTGCCGAGGTCATCGGCCTCCACGATCCCGGGCAGGCTGCCGCCCTCCCGGAGCGGGGTGACGTACCTCGTCACCCGCACCGTCTCAAGACTCACGAGATGGTGTCCTCTTCCAGTCGTCTCTTCTCCTCGGCGATGTCGAAGCGGGGCGCGGGCCAGTCGAGATCGAGCCGGTCCAGTGTCTCCAGGAGCAGCTCGCCGATGGCCAGGTTGCGATACCACTTCTTGTCGCTCGGCACGAGGTACCACGGAGCGTACTCGGTGTTGGTGCGCTCCAGCGCAATCTCGTACGCCTCCTGATAGCTGTCCCACAGCTGACGCTCGTCGATGTCGCCGGGGCTGTACTTCCAGTGCTTCGTCGGGTCCTCGAGGCGGGCCAGGAGCCGCTTCTTCTGCTCCTTCGGCGAGATGTGCAGCATGCACTTGAGGATGACGGTGTTGTCGTCAGCCAGCCGCTTCTCGAAGTCGTTGATCGCGCCGTAGCGTCGCTCGATCTCCTCGGGGGCGGCGAGCCCGCGGACCCGGCCGATCAGCACGTCCTCGTAGTGGGAGCGGTCGAAGACCCCGAGGTAGCCGGGCTCCGGCACCGCCCTCTCGATCCGCCACAGGAAGTCCTGGGCCCGCTCCTCCTCGGTCGGCGCCTTGAAGCTGGTGATCTTCACGCCGACGGGGTCGACCAGCCCGACGGTGTGCTTGAGCACGCCACCCTTCCCGGACGTGTCCATCCCCTGCAGGATGAGCAGCACCCGCCTGGGGTCGTCGCTCTCCTTGGAGGCGAACAGCTTGGTCTGCAGCTCGATCAGCGTCGGACCGAGCTCGGCGAGCACCTGCTTGCCGGTCTCCTTGTCGACGCCGACGCCCGGCGCGGAGTTGGTGTCGTACTTCCGTAGGTCCACCGGTCCGGCCGGTAGCCGCAGCTCGTCAAGAAGGCTCATGGGTCGACGATAGGCCCGCAAGAGGAGCCACCGGGGCGGGTCAGCCGAGAACGCGCCGCAGATCCAGCGAACAGCCGACCATCGTGGTCGTCGATCCGTCGGGCTGGGGCTCATCGAACCAAGTGCCCTGCTCGAAGCCGACCTTGGCGAGCATCCGCAGCGAGGCGGCATTGCGGTGGTCGGGGGCCGCGAAGCAGGCCGTCGCACCGGGATAGCGGCGCGGGATCGAGGTGAGCCACACCCAGGCCATCCGCGGCCCGATCCCACGGCCCACGAAGGCAGGCTCCCCGATCGCGTAGTCGAAGCCGATCGCGTCCGGGTCGGGGGTGAGCAACGCATAGTCCGGCTCGTCGCTGATCCGGTAGTCCTGGCAGAAGCCGATCGAGCGCCCGTTGACCTCGATCACCCAGAACGTCACCGGCGTCTTGCCGTCGATGTCGGGCCCGTAGTTCTCCGTCACCCACTCGGGCGTCGGCTCGCCGTCGACGGCATACCAGTGGTGCACGTGCTCCGCGTTGAGCCAACGGATCAGGTGAGGCAGGTCTCCGCGGGTCATCGGCCGCAGCGCCACCACCGGCATCGGGTCGGAGGAGAACTCCTTCACCTCACCGGAGAGGTCGACCGCGTACGCAGGCCGCCCGGCGATCCTCGTCGCCGCCGCTGCCCAGCTCTCCCCCGGGCGCGTCACTCCGCCGAGACGGTGTGTCCCGGTGTGGACCGCAACCGGCGTGAACATGCACCCAGGTTAACCGCGTGGGGTCAGTGGGCCTGGCCACCGCGGCGGTCGACGAGCGGCGGCTGGGAGGACCACGGGAAGTCGATCCAGCGGTCGGTCTTCTTGTAGACGTAGTCGGCGTTGATCACCGTCCACGGCTTCTCGAAGATCACCGCCGTGCGGGCCTCGGCCACGTGGCCCTCGCAGAAGTCGTGGACGATCTCCAGGGTCTTGCCGGTGTCGGCGACGTCGTCGGCGATGAGCACCTTCATCCCGGTCAGGTCGACGGCCGCGGGGGTCGGCGGGAGCATGATCGGGACGTCGAGACGCTCGTTGACGCCGGTGTAGAACTCCACGTTGATCGCGGACAGGTTCTTCACGTCGAGGGCGTAGCCCAGACCCATCCCGAGGGCGAGGCCGCCACGGGCGATGGAGAGCACGATGTCGGGTTCGTAGCCGCTGTCGACGACCTTCTGGGCGATGTCGCGCACCGCGGTGCCGAAGAGGTCGTAGGTCAGGATCTCGCGCTCTTGCTGCTCACTCACAGATCGGATTCTGACACGAGACCGCCGGCGCCATCGTCATCGGCCAGAGCGAGCTCCTCGCGAACGATGCCGTAGGCCACACCGGCGCCGTATCCCTTGCGGGCGAGCATCCCCACCAGACGCCGGGTCTTGGTCTGGTCGTCGAAGCGCCCCAGGGAGCGCAGCTTGCGCCGGACCATCCGCCGGCCGGCCTCACGCTCGTCGTCGGGGTCGATCTCGTCGAGCGCATCGCGGGCCACGTCGTCGTCGATGCCCTTGCGGCGCAGCTCTTGGGCCAGGGCTCGTCGGGCCAGGCCCTTTCCGGGCTGCCGGCTGGCGATCCAGGCCCTGGCGAAGGCCTCGTCGTCGATCAGGCCGACCTCTTCGAAGCGGTCCAGCAGCCGCGTCGCCAGGGCTGCGGGGACCTCCTTCTTCTCCAGCTTGTCGGCGAGCTCCTTGCGGCTGCGCGCCTGACCGGTCAGGGCGTCGAGGAGGATCTTGCGGGCGATCGCCTCGTGGTCGGGCTCGGGGTCGTTCTTGGGGTCCGCGGGGTCTGCGGGGCGAGGCTGCTTTCGGCGGGAACGTGTTGGTTTCGACACGTCGTCGCTCCTTCGTCGCGACGACGGCTCAACCGACGGGGCAGCAGGCTCGACCAACGGTGGTTGTTGCTTCCCCGCCCAGGCTTCGACGCCGAGGCTCACGTCGCCGAGCCAGTCGGGCGCGGGCCGTTCGTCCACCCAGGGATCCTGGGTGGACGAACGGTCAGGCCTTGACGAAGCCACGAGTCAGCCGGTGCCTATGGACCTAGAAGTCCTCGACGCCGGCGGGCTCGGCCACGGGCGCCTCGCCGTCGGCCGGGGCGTCGACCGTCGGCACGACCCCGAGCTTCTCCAGGATCCGCTTCTCCAGCTCGTTGGCCAGGTCGGGGTTGTCCTTGAGGAAGTTGCGGGAGTTCTCCTTGCCCTGGCCGAGCTGATCGCCCTCGTAGGTGTACCAAGCGCCGGCCTTGCGCACCAGGCCCGCCTCGACCCCGACGTCGATCAGGCCGCCCTCGCGGGAGATGCCCTTCCCGTACATGATGTCGAACTCCGCCTGCTTGAACGGCGGGGCCACCTTGTTCTTCACGACCTTGACGCGGGTGCGGTTGCCGACCATGTCGGTGCCGTCCTTGAGCGTCTCGATCCGGCGCACGTCGAGTCGCACCGAGGAGTAGAACTTCAGTGCGCGACCACCGGTCGTGGTCTCGGGCGAGCCGAACATCACGCCGATCTTCTCGCGCAGCTGGTTGATGAAGATCGCGGTCGTGCCGGAGTTGTTGAGCGCACCGGTCATCTTTCGCAGCGCCTGGCTCATCAGTCGAGCCTGCAGACCGACGTGGCTGTCGCCCATCTCGCCCTCGATCTCGGCCCGCGGCACCAGCGCCGCGACGGAGTCGATGACGATCAGGTCGAGCGCGCCCGAGCGGATCAGCATGTCGGCGATCTCCAGGGCCTGCTCACCCGAGTCGGGCTGGGAGACCAGCAGGGCGTCGGTGTCGACGCCGAGGTTCTTCGCGTATTCCGGGTCGAGCGCGTGCTCGGCGTCGATGAAGGCCACGATGCCGCCGGCGCGCTGCGCGCTGGCGACCGCGTGGAGGGCCACCGTCGTCTTACCCGAGGACTCCGGACCGTAGATCTCCACGACCCGCCCGCGGGGCAGACCGCCCAGACCCAGCGCCACGTCGAGCGCGATCGAGCCGGTCGGGATCACTTCCAGCGGAGCCCGGGTCTCATCGCCCAGCCGCATGACCGAGCCCTTGCCGAACTGCCTCTCGATGTTGGCGAGAGCGGCGTCCAATGCCTTCTCGCGATCACCTGCCGCCATGTTCTTTCCTTCCTGAGGGGCAGACTTCTTCCCCTTGCCTGCCGCTTGTCCACGTGTCTTCGTCGTCATCAAGGCAGACGCTAGACGGGACCACCGACAGTTTTGAACGGGACCCTCTGGCACGGTGTTTCACGACCCTGTTTTTGCCTGGCCGATAGCACGAACCACGCTCCACCTACTACCACACACTAGCCCGAACAAGCGTTCGATGTGAACACCTGTTCGGGCGTGTCGGAAGCGGTGGCCTCAGCGGATCGTCATGCCGAGAAGCGTTCCTCGGCCCGGCGAGCCACCTCTTCCAACGTGAGATCCTCCAGGTGGGTGAGGAAGACCCAGACATGGCCGTACGGGTCCCTGAGAATGGCCGTGCGATCACCGTGGAACTGGTCGGCCGGCGCCTGCAGCAACTCCGCGCCTGCCACCGTCGCACGCTCCACCAGCGCGTCGACGTCGTCCACGAAGACATGCAGCCCCACCGTGGTGCTGCCGACAGTGGTCGGCGCGCCGAAGAGCGGACCCTCGGCATCGCCGAGCATGATCGCGGACCCGTGGATCTTGACCTCGGCGTGAACGATCCGCCCACCCGGGCCTTCGATACGGAACAGTTCCTCGGCGCCGAACGCGCGGGCGTAGAAGTCGATCGCTCCGGCGGCGCCGTCGATCATGATGTGGGCGACGACGGCATTGCGGTACGTCTCCGGGATGGCGGTGGCAGTCATACGGGCATGTCTCCTCAGGCGGTTGCTCGGATGTTCACGAACCTAGGAGCTCAACTGAACTTGAGGTCAAGGGTGAACCGAGGCCCGCCTCAGTGGCCCTGCATCTCGACCTGTTCGGCGGGGGCCGAGCCGCCACCCATCTCGTCGGCGACGGCGACCGACAGGCCACCGAGCATGAAGGCGATGATCACTGCGGCCAGGGCACCGCTGGAGAAGGACGGGATGAAGCGGCGTACGCCCTCCTGGACCGGCTCCGCGCCGTGGTACTGGTGGGTGAGCGCATGCCCCTTGCCCCGCTGGAGCAGGTATCGGTTGACCGGGAAGGCCGCCACGAAGGCCACCGAGAGGGCGATCATCATCCCGATCCAGAACACGACGTTGACCAGCCCGGCCTCCATGGCCCCGGGGATGAGCGCCATGACCAGGTTGTCGACCAGCTCCATCGTCGCGATCGAGAGGGTGTCGGCGGCGAGCACGACGCTGAACGCCGCACCGACGGCCAGGCCCGACTTGAGCAGCGGCAGGGTCGAGAGGGCGTAGCCGAAGGCGAACGCGAGCGTGACGGCCAGGGCGATCGTCCACCCCGTGCTGAGGCCGATCGCGGTGCCGATCATCAGTCCGGCGATCTCACCGATCGCACAGCCGGTGAGGCAGTGCAGCGTGGCGCTGGCCGCCATCGCGTTCACCCCGCCCCCGTGCGCACCATGCGCGTCATGAGCCGAGTGGTCGCCATGGCCCTCGTGACCCTCGTGCATCGCGTGCTGATGTCCGGCGTGCACGTGCTCGTCATGCGACGTCATGTCGCTCCCCTTGATCGATCGTTCGGTGTACCTACCCCTCATTCATACCCCATGGGGGTATGTGATCGCAAGCGAAGTCCGGCCAGATAGCCCACTTTGTCCAACCGCGAAGGACTCCTTAGGGTGTGCGGTGTGTGGACGGCAGCGCGACGACGACAGCGCACGACCCGTGCGGTCGCGCGCGCCGGTCTGCTGGCAGCGGTCGTGGTCACGGTCGCCGGTCTGCTGGCCATGCATGGGCTTAGCCTCCACGGCACCGACTCCGATGGTGAGCACGGCGCGCTGAGCCTGCCCGCCGCCCACGTCGAGCACACGCACGCGCTCGAACACTTCGGCCATGGCGCGGCCGAGGACGCCGGACACCCGGGCGACGCCGGGCACACGGCGATGATGCTGTGCGCGGCGTTCCTGCTCGCCGCCGGCGCGCTGCTCCTGAGCGGGCTGTGGCGGCGTACTCCTGCCTGGTGGTTCTCGCGGGCCCGCGGCTGGTCCCGGACCCCCGGATTCGCGCCCTTGCTCACCTATCCGGCGACCGGCCCGCCCTCCGTCTGGGCCTACTCCGTCATCAGGTGCTGAGCGGCCCTGACCCCACCCGCGACCCGGGCCACGCCCGCGGTCCGCAGGTGGGTCAGCGATGCCCGTAATCAGCACTTGACAAGGAGAAACAACAGATGCGTACGCAACGTCCCCTCTTCCGCGCGACCTGGGCGGCAGCCGGCCTGGCCGTGCTGCTCACCCTGTCCGCCTGTGGCGGCAGCGAGGAGGCCGCGGCTCCTCAGAAGCTCTCGGAGACCGAGAACAACAAGGCCGATGTCGCCTTCGCGACCGACATGATCCAGCACCACGCCCAGGCCCTGTCGATGGTCGACCTGACCATGGACCGCGACCTCGAGCCCGAGGTTCAGGAGCTGGCGGATTCGATCCGGGCGGCCCAGAGCCCCGAGATCGAGACCATGTCCGGCTGGCTCCAGGAGTGGGGCGAGGAGGTGCCGTCGACGATGCGTGATCACGTCAACGGCGGCCACGAGGGCCACGGCGACGACGAGGACGAGGACAGCAGCATGTCCGACTCGATGGAGGGCATGGAGGACGACATGCCGGGGATGATGTCGGGCGAGGACATGGACGCCCTCGAGAACGCCTCCGACGCCGAGTTCAGCGACATGTGGCTGAAGATGATGATCGAGCACCACGAAGGCGCGATCAAGATGGCCGAGACCGAGCAGGACGAGGGCGAGTTCAAGCCCGCCGTCGACCTGGCCGGGACGATCATCGAGTCGCAGTCGACCGAGATCGACACCATGGAGAAGCTCCTCGGCTGAGGATGCCTCACGGGCAGGGCCGCCCAGCGGCCCTGCCCCCTTCAGGCCGACCGACGGGCCACGTACGCAGCCCCGAACAGCACCGTGACCAGCAGGATCGTGCCGAGCGCGAGCGCCGGATATCCGGCCAGGTCGACGACGACGCCCGACACCGCGCCGGCGGCGGCAGCGGCGACGCCCATGATCAGGTCGGCGGTGCCCTGCACGTCGGCACGCACCTCGAGCGGAGTGTGGTCCGCGACCGACGTGGCCGCGGCGATCGTGGCCAGCGACCAGCCGAGGCCGAGCAGGAAGAGCCCGACGAAGATCCGCCCCGAGCTGCCCTCCGGCGCCGCGGCGCACAGGACCAGGGACACCAGGAGCACCCCGCCGCCGAGCGCCATCACGTCGGCCCGGCCGACGCGGTCGGCGAGCCAGCCGGCGACCGGCGCGAAGGCGAACATGCCCAGGACGTGCCCGCTGATCACCAGCCCGATGACCTCCAGGCCGGCGCCGCCGTGCTCCATGTGGAGCGGCGTCATCACCATCACCGCCACCATCGTGGCGTGGGCCGCGGCCTGCCCGACGACCGCCGCCTCCAGCGCGGGGCGCTCTCGGATCACCGCGATCGCCCGACGCCAGCTCGTTCCCTTGGCCTTCTCCGTGACCGGAGCACTCTCCCGGGCGACCAGCAGCGGGTCAGGTCGCAGGAAGACCCCGACCACCAGCGCGGCGGCCAGCATCGCCATCGACCCGATCGCGAACGGCCCGGTGAGCACCGGGATCCCGACGGAGTCGGAGAAGATCTCGGCGACGCCGGTCAGGTTCGGGCCGATCACCGCACCGAACGTCGTGGCCCACACGACGACCGACAGTGCCCGCGCACGGCTCCTGGCAGGTGCCAGGTCGGTCGCCGCGTACCGTGCTCCGTTGTTGGCCGCCGTGGTCGCGCCCAGCAGCACCGCACCGACCAGCAGCAGCGTCATCGACCCGACCACGCCGGCCAGCACCGCCAGCAGCCCACCGGCCGCCCCGAGCAGGTAGCCCGCCACCAGCCCGAACCGGCGCCCGCGCGCGTCCATCACCCGCCCCAGGACGTACGCAGCGACGGCGGCGCCGAGCACCTGGGTCGTCTGCGAGAGACCTGCCATCGACTCCGAGCCGGACAGGTCGCGCGCCAGCAGGGAGGCGGTCGCGATGCCGATCGTGATGCCCATCGCCCCGACCGCCTGGGTGGCGACCAGGGTGAGGATGGTGCGCTTCTGGACCGTGGCCACCGAGGCCGGTGCGACCAGCGTCACCGCTCACGCGCCGGCAGCTCCAGGGCCGTCCAGACCGCGGCCCAGACCTCCTTGGGCGGGACGCCGTCGTCGAGGGCCTCCTGGGCGGTGCGCCCGCCCAGGTCGCCCATGACGAACTGGCGGGCCCACGCTCGCGCGTAACCCGCGCCCAGCGCCTCGTCCATCCGGGACCAGAACTCCGTGTGTCTCATCGCCCCGAATGCTACTCAGGCGCGCCGACGGGCGAGGACGTCCAGCCAGACCTCGCCGAGGCGTCCGTCGGCGTGCCCGACCTCGAGCACCTCCCAGCCAGCCTCGTCCAGCGCCGCCCGGAGCGCGGGCTCGCGCCAGTAGACGAAGAGGCGGGGAGCCTCGACGCGACCACGGTTGGTCCACTCCTCGCCGTCACCCTCCTTCAACGACACGTGCAGCGCACCGCCGGGACGGGTCACCTCGGCGAGCCGGGCGAGCACCGACCCGAAGTCGTCGCGAGCCACGTGCAGCAGCGTCGCCGAGGCCCAGACCGCGGCATAGGGGACATCGGGGTGGACCGGGTCGCGCAGATCGTCGGTCAGCGGGTCCAGGCAGGCAGCGGCGTACCCCTGCTTGCGCAGGTGCGCCACGAACCCCTCGCTGATGTCGGTGCGCCGAACCCGCACTCCCCCGTTCTCGAGCGCCTTCGCGTCGTGGCCGGGTCCGGTGCCGATCTCGAGCACGTGGTCGCCTGGCTCGAGCGCGGCCAGGAATCGGTCCAGGACCGAACGGTTCTCCTCGGAGAACGAGCTGCCCTGGACGTACGTCGCGACGCTGGCGTCGTAGGCGGCGACGGTCGCCTGCTTGGCGGCCGCGCGTACGTCCCACAGGTGGTGGACGACGTCGTGGAGGTGGTAGCGGCCCAGCGACTCGACGCTGAACACGTCGCCGTTGGACCGGGTCCCACGACGGCCCCACGCGTCCGGCGGGACCTTCTCGTAGATCGTGGCGATCTCGTCGGCGGCGTCCATCAGCTGCTCGGCGACGACCGCCGGGTCCTGGGCCGCGTAGTCACCCTCGCGGGCGGCCACGTCCTGGTCCCAGTTGGCGAAGCGCGGCTCGTCCTCGGTCAGCATCAGCTGCAGCCGCTCGCCGAAGATGCGGTGGACGTCGCGTACGTGCGCTCCGTACTCCAGCGCCGACCACACCCCGGGCTGGGGGCGGTCGCTGGCGTTGTCGGCGGCGAGGTAGATCTCCCAGTAGGTCGCGTTGTCCCGCACGATCTCGGGGAGCTGGTCCGCGGTCACGGCACCGGCGATGAAGCCACACTCCGGGCAGGGCCGGTCGAGCACCCACGTCCAGTCCTTGGTGTCCGGCTCGATCGCGTCATAGGTCATGGGATCCATCTTGACGGCCCACCGAGGACGTCACGAGCGAGATCCTGCCTGTGAGACGCGAGTTGCTGCCGCTCAGGTGAGGAGTAGGGAGTCGAGCCGGCGCCGCACGACGACGAGGCCGACCGCCCCGAACGCCAGCAGGTAGACCACCGAGACCAGCGAGCCCCACGACGGCACCCCGAGCGTCAGCTCGCGACACAGCACGACACCGCGGTAGAGGGGCGTGACCTCCACTATCCAGCGCAGCCACTCCGGATAGGCCGTCACCGGGAAGAACGTGGCACTGAACAGGAACATCGGCATCATCGCGAGGGTGACCTTCTCGAAGTCCTGCCAGGAGGTCATGTAGGTCGTCAGCGCCATGCCCACGGCCCCGAAGGCCGACCCGATGAGCAGCGCCGCCGGCACCACCAGGAGCGCCCACCAGGAGTGGACCAGGTCCATCGCGACCATGATCAACAGGAACGCGGTCACGTAGATCCCGCTGCGCAGCTGGTTCCAGAGGATCTCGCCGACCGCGATGTCGACCGTACGCAGCGGGGTGGCCAGCATCTGGTCGTAGAGCTTGTTGTACTTCAACTTGAAGAAGAAGTTGAACGTCGCATCGAGCAGCGACCCGTTCATCGCCGAGGCCGCGATCATCCCGGGGGCGACGAACTCGCGGTAGTCGACCGGCTTGCCGGCGTACTCGAAGCCGACCACCATCGCACCCACGCCGATGCCGATCGAGAACAGGTAGAAGACCGGCTCCAGGAAGCCGGTGATGAACACCAGCCAGGCGCGCCGATAGACCAGGATGTTGCGCCACAGCAGCAGCCGGGCGGCCTCGCCGCCTCGTAGCGGACGGGCGACGGTGGCGCTCACGGCAGCGGTGAAGAGGGCCATCTCAGGAGACCAGCCTCTCGTCCAGCTTGCGCACCGCGAGCCACCAGCAGACGCCCGCGAGCAGTCCGAGATAGCCGACGTGGACCGCGGCCAGCGCCCAGTCGATCTCGCCCAGCGCGAGCATCCGGGTCAGGTTGACGCCCTGCCACAGCGGCGAGGCCATCGCGACCTTCTCCAGCACCGGCCCGAGGTTGGCGACGGGGAAGAACGTGCCGGAGAAGAGCGTCAGCGGGATCATCCCCAGCCGGAAGATCAGCGCGAACGACTCCTCGCCCTTGATCGAGAGCGAGAACAGCAGCACCGGCGTCCCGAAGGCCAGCACGACCAGACCCTGCACCAGCCACGCCATCAGCAGGCCCCACCACGTCTCGAAGACCCCGAAGGGGGCCAGGACCAGCAGGAAGACCCCACAGGCGAACAACGTACGCAGCATCAGGAAGCCCAGCTGGGCCAGCACGATGTGGGAGGCGGTCAGCGGCGAGGCGATCATCGAGAAGTAGATCCGCTGCCACTTGACCATCCCGTAGACCGGATAGGTCATCTCGGAGAAGGCGATCGTCATCGCGTGGGCCGCGACCATGCCCGGCGCGACGAAGGCCAGATAGGAGTCGGCGCCCTCCAGCGTGGCCGGATCGGCCTCCACGAAGCCGCCGAGCAGCACGCCCAGCGCCAGCACGTAGAAGAACGGCGTCACGAAGGTCGTGATCACCCCGCCCTTCCAGGTGCGCGCGAGGACGGTGAGCCAGTAGTCGCCCATCCGGAGCGCGCCGGAGACCAGCCCCGCGGGCGCCGTCGGCGGGGTCGCCGGTCCGGAGTCGGCGTAGTCGGTCATCAGTCCACCAGGGTCCGGCCGGTCAGGTGCAGGAAGACATCCTCCAGCGAGGAGCGCCGCACCAGGGTCGCGACCGGGGACAGGTCTCGGCTGTGGACGGCCTCGATGACCGCCTCGCCGTCGTCGCTGTAGAGCAGCAGCCGGTCGGGCAGCACCTCGACCCGCTCGGCGAGGTCCTCGACCTTGGCGGCCAGCGCCTCGTGCTCGCCGACGCCGAAGCGCAGCTCGGCGACCTCGCGGGTCGAGTGCTGCTGGATGAGTCCCAGCGGCGTCCCGTGGGCCACGATCCGGCCCTGGTCCATGACCACGAGCTCATCGCACAGCTGCTCGGCCTCGTCCATGTAGTGGGTGGTCAGCAGCAGCGTCACGCCCGCCTGCTTGAGCCGGAAGAGCCGGTCCCAGATGACGTGGCGGGCCTGCGGGTCCAGACCGGTGGTCGGCTCGTCGAGCACCAGGATCTCGGGTCGGTTGATCAGGCTCCGGGCGATCGTCAGCCGTCGCTTCATACCGCCGGAGAGGTCGTCGACCTTCGCCTTGGCCTTGTCGGTGAGCTGGACGAAGTCGAGCAGCTCCTCGATCCGACCCTTCACCTCGGCCCTCGGCAGCCCGAAGTAGCGGCCGTAGACGAAGAGGTTGTCGTAGACGTTGAGCTCGACGTCGAGGGTGTCCTCCTGCGGGCACACCCCGAGCCGGGCCTTGATCTTCGGCCCGTCCTTGGCCGGATCCATCCCGAAGACCCGCAGCTCTCCCCCGCTCGGCGGCGAGACGCAGCAGATCATCCGCATCGTCGAGGACTTGCCGGCGCCGTTCGGCCCCAGGAAACCGAAGGCCACACCGGGGCGCACCGACACGTCGATCCCGCGCACCGCCTCGAAGTCGCCGAAGGACTTGCGCAAGCCGCGCGCCGAGATCATCAGGTCCTCACCCACGTCGGCAAAGACTAGATCAACCCTGTTGACGCTTGCGCCGGTTGTAGTCGCGCATCCGCTGCGGTACGCCGACCACCGCGGCGTCGTACGACGGGACTCCGTTCTTGTTGGCGAACTTGTGCGCCCACTGCGCCGACGGCACCCGCCGCCGGGTCCACTCGCCGTCATGCGCGACCAGCAGCAGGGTCACCTCGCTGACGACGGTGCGCGGCTCGACGAACCCCTCGACACCGCGCCGGGTCTTCACGAACTGCTCGAGATGCTGTTGGTCGGTGGAGTCCGCGGCGCGAACTCTTGTGGATCCGGTGTAGCTCTCGCCTGTCGGACGGCTCATGCGCGTCCCGCGGCGTCGGAAACGATCGAACAGGCTCACGGTGCAATTGTGCATCCAATGCCCAACGTACGCCCGGATAAACCTGTTGGGCGCCCACTCTGTGGTCGCCTATGTTGGGGCCTTTGACCCCGCGCCCCCATCGAACCCTGCCGCCGACGGAGAAGCGATGAACCAGCCATGCCCATAGACGACCTCGACGCCGAGCGGGCCCATCTGGCCGCCTCCCGGCAGGATCTGGCCCGGATGCGGAAGAAGGTGGAGTCGCTGGACTCATCCACGGCCGGCAACTGGGTCAGCGTCGAGATCCTCGACGCCACCCTCGCGCGCCGCCTGGAACAGCTCGCCGACGATCCTGACGTGCCGCTCTTCTTCGGACGCATCGACCGGACCGCTGATATGGGAGCCGAATCGTTCCACATCGGCCGGCGCCACATCTCCGACAGCGCAGGCGACCCGATGGTGGTCGACTGGCGGGCTCCGGTCAGCGTCCCGTTCTACCGGGCGTCCCGGACCGAGCCGATGGGACTGGCGCGGAGGCGGCGCTACGGCTTCTCCCACGGGGACCTGACCGCGTTCGAGGACGAGTCGCTGACCGACGCCGGGGCCGGGCCGGAGCACTCGGCGATCCTCGAGGCCGAGATCGAGCGGCCGCGCGTGGGACCGATGCGGGACATCGTCGCGACCATCCAGCCCGAGCAGGACGTGCTGGTCCGCGCCGACCTGTCCCAGACGATCGTCGTGCAGGGTGCGCCGGGGACGGGAAAGACCGCCGTGGGACTGCACCGGGCGGCGTACCTCCTCTACGCGCACCGCGACCAGCTGACCCGGCGCGGCGTCCTGATCATCGGCCCCAACGCCTCGTTCCTGCGCTACATCCGCGACGTACTCCCCGCGCTGGGTGAGATCGAGGCCAAGCAGGCGACGATCGCGGAGCTGGTCGCCGAAAATGGGCAGAGCCACGGCGCCGTCCGCGCTGAGGAGCCCGCGCCGGTGGCGACGCTGAAGGGCGACGTACGCATGGCCGAGGTGCTCCGCCGGGCGGTCTGGTCCCACGTCGGCGACCCGGAGGAGGCGCTGGTCGTCCCGCGCGGCTCGCGACGCTGGCGGGTGCCGTCATACGAGGCACGGGAGGCGCTGGAGGGGCTGCGCGCCAACGATCTGCGGTACGCGGCGGGCCGGGCGCTGCTCCCGCGCGCCCTGGCCCACCGGGTGCTGGTGCAGATGGAGCGCTCGGGCGACTCACCTGACGACAGGGTGCACGACGCGGTGGCGCGGGCGAAGCCGGTCAAGGACTACGCCGCCGCGCTCTGGCCCGACCTCAAGCCCGCCCGGGTCCTGTTCCGGCTGTTCACCGACGCGGCCTGGCTGGCCGAGGTCGCCGACGGGCTCCTCTCGGAGGCGGAGCAGGCGAGCCTGCTCTGGCAGAAGCCGCCGCGCTCGGCAGCCGCGGCGCGCTGGTCGCTGGCCGACCTGGTGCTCCTCGACGAGATCGCCGACCTGCTCGACCGCACGCCGTCGGTGGCCCACATCGTCGCCGACGAGGCCCAGGACCTGTCCGCGATGATGCTGCGCGCGCTCGGCCGCCGTTCGACCACGGGCTCGCTGACGATCCTCGGCGACCTCGCCCAGGCGACCACCCCGTGGGCCTCCTCGTCGTGGGCCGATGCCCTGGCACACCTCGGCAAGCCCGACGGCCATGTCGAGCAGCTGACGCGTGGGTTCCGGGTCCCAGCCGATGTGATCGCCTACGCGGCCCGCCTCCTCCCCCACATCGCCCCCGACCTGGAGCCGCCGGTCGCGGTACGCCGTGCGCGCGGCGACCTGACCTTCACCACGTCGTCGATGGTGGAGGCGCTCGGGGCTGCCCTGGAGCGCCCCGGGTCGGTGGGGCTGATCGTGCCCGACGCCTCGCTCGCGACGGTGCGCGCCGAGCTGGCCGACGCCGGGCTCTCCTTCGCCGAGATAGGCGTGGCCGGCGACGAGGAGACCGAGTTCGACGCCCATCTCGATCTGGTTCCCGCCTCGCTCGCGAAGGGGCTCGAGTTCGACCACGTCGTCGTCTCCGACCCCACCGGGATCGTCGCCGGCGAGCCTGACCGCGACACCGGCCTCCGGCGCCTCTACGTCTGCCTCACCCGCGCAGTGACCTCCCTGGTCGTACGACATGACGGCCTTCCCGAAGAACTCGGTGGCGTCCCGGAGCGGGTTGATGCCAAGGTGGGCGCATGATCGACGCCCGACCTGATCCGCTGGAGAAGGCCGACTGGCCGCTACTCACGGAGCGCCTCGTGATCCGCCGGATGACGCCCGCCGACATCGAGCCGACCTGGGCCTTCCGAGCGCTTCCCGAGGTGGCCGAATGGGTGACGACAGCGTTCGCGGACCTCGAGGCCTACCGCAAGGTCTTCGAGAACCCCGACATCATCGGCTCCGCCCTGGTGATCGAGCACGACGGCGTCGTCGTCGGCGACCTCATGCTGCGGATCAGCGACCCGTGGTCGCAGACCGAGGTGCGCGAGCACGGCAACGGCACCCAGGCCGAGCTCGGCTGGACGATCGACCCGGCCCACCAGGGCAACGGCTATGCCACCGAGGCCGTACGCGCCGTGCTCGATGTCTGTTTCGGTTCCCTGGGTCTACGCCGCATCGTCGCGGAGTGCTTCGCCGATAATGAGGCCTCCTGGCGACTCATGGAGCGCCTCGGCATGCGGCGCGAGTCGCACACCGTCAAGGACTCCCTGCACCGCACCCGCGGCTGGCTCGACGGCCTCTCCTACGCGATCCTCGCCGAGGAGTGGGCGCGGCGCTGACCCCGGGGGCTGAGCGCCGCTTCGATCGCGGCCTCGCAGTGCAGCCTGGTCGTCGGGAACAGCGGCACACCCGCGTACGTCTCGATCGGTAGCAGCAGCTCGATCTCGGTGCACCCCAGGATGACGCCCTCGCAGCCGGCGGCGACCAGGCGGTCGATGATCTCGAGGTACGCCTGCCGGGAGCTGTCCAGGAACGTCCCCAGGCACAGCTCCTCGTAGATGATCCGGTGGACGGTCTCCTGGTCCGGCTCGGTGGGGACGGTGACCTCGAGGCCGTGGCCGCGGAGCCGGTCGGCGTAGAACGGCTGCGACATCGTGAACCCGGTGCCGAGAAGTCCGACCCGCCCGACCCCCGCCGCCTCGACCGCAGCCGCCGTCGTGTCGCCGAGGTGCAGGAAACGATCCCCGTACGTCTCCTCCAACGCCCCGGCCACCTTGTGCATCGTGTTCGTGGCCAGCACGATCACCTCGGCCCCGGCGTCGCTGAGCGTCGCCGCCTCCGCGGCAAGGCGCTCCCCCGCTCGCTCCCACTCGCCGGATGCCTGCATCTCCTCGATCTCCGCGAAGTCCACCGACCGTACGAGCAGGTCCGCCGAGTGCAGCCCGCCGAGCCGCTTCGCGGTGATCTCGTTGAGCAGGCGGTAGTACTCCGCCGTCGACTCCCAGCTCATCCCGCCCAGTACGCCGATCCGTCGCATGCCACCTAGTGTCCCTGGGCGACCAACTTCCACCTTGCAGCTGATGGCTTCGGTGGGCTGTTTGCCGCGGAGATTTGGTTTGGCGGGGGCTTGGGAGCTGGACGGTCGGTCCGACCGGTGGAAGAAATTTTTCTTCCACGCGGAGGCCCCTTGTCTGGCTTAAGGGTGGAGCGTTCACCTGCCGTCGGGGAGTGTTCCGTGGCCACACCAACCAAGAAGTACGGTCGAAGGCATGGGTATCCCACTCACAGACCGCCAAGACCTCCTGACCCAACCGCTGATCGCAGCCCTCTCGGTAAGCCGAGAAGACGGACGAGCACCCCTGACAGTCCCGATCTGGTACGACTACACCCCCGGCGGCGACGCATGGTTCGTCACGGGAAAGGACTCGCTGAAGACGAGACTGATCCGCGCAGCAGGACGCTGCACGCTGATGGTCGAGCGCCTCGAGCCGACGGTCAGGTACGTCTCGGTCGAAGGGCCGGTACAGATAGCCGATGCCGCCGAGGGCGAGGCGGAGGCGATGGCCCGACGGTACCTGCCTCCCGAGGCAGCCGACGCCTACCTGGCGCAGGCGGCGAACTTTCCGCCCGAGGTGACGATCCGGCTCACGCCGGAGCACTGGATCTCGGCCGACCTGGGCTCGCTGTGACCTCGCTGTGAAGGAGGCTCACCGAGCCGCGAGCCGACCCTCCTCGGCCAGCTGTCGCCGGACCGCGAGCGCTGCGGCCCGGCCGGCACGGCTGGCCCCGATGGTGCTCGCGGAGGGACCGTAGCCGACGAGCTGGACACGCGGGTCGTACGCAGCGGTGACGGCGGTCTGGACGTCGGCCGAGCCGCGCAGCAGCGGGATCCCGCCATGAGAGCTGCGCAGGTGAAGCGGAGCGAGATGGGTGACGGCAGGCCGGAACCCGGTGGCCCACAGGATCGCGTCGACACGCTCGAAAGCCCCCGAGTCCCATCGGAGCCCGTCAGGCTCGATCCGCGCAAACATCGGCAGCCGGCGCTCGTAGACCCCGAGCCGCGCGGCCTCCTGCTCCTGCGGTCGCAGCGAGAGACCGGTGACGCTGACGACGCTGGCCGGCGGCAGGCCGGCCTCGACCCGCTCGGCCACCAACGTCACCGCCTCGCGTCCACGCTCGGCGTCGAAGTCGGAGCGCCAGACCGGCTCCCGCCGGGTCACCCACAGCACCGAGGTGATCGGCGCGAGCTCGCCGAGGAACTGCACCGCCGAGGCTCCCCCGCCGACCACCGCGACCCGTGAGCCCCGAAAATGCGAGGCGCCCGGATAGTCATGGGTGTGCACCTGCTCCCCGAGGAACGTCGAGGCCCCGGGGTAGTGCGGGACGAACGGCCGAGTCCAGGTCCCCGTCGCGTTGACCAGCGTCCGGGTGAACCAAGTGCGACCGTCGGCCGAGTGCACCGCGAGCAGGTCGCCGACCGAGGTCACCGAGGTGACCTTCACCGGGCGCTCGACCGGCAGGTCGTGCAAGGTCTCATAGGTCCCGAACCATCCCGGCACGGCGACGTTGGCCCGCTCCCCCGACTCCCCCGGCGCCCGCCCGTCCGGCAGATCTGCGACCCCGTGGACGTCGTGCATGGTCAGCGAGTCCCAGCGGTGCTGCCAGGCGCCACCGGGACGCCGCTCGGCGTCGAGGACGACGTGGCGTACGCCCAGACGGCTGAGGTGGTAGGACGCCGACAGACCGGCCTGACCGGCACCGATCACCACTGATTCGTAGCTCTCCACGGACACCTCAACAACGCACGAGGCGCATCCATGCCCCGCGAAATACTGCGGGAACACGTTCTACTTGACTACCCTCGGCAGAGTCACTCGGGACCGGGAGGTCGGACACGATGGATCAGGCACCATGACAGCGACCGAGGCGCTACGCGAGATCCCACGACTCGCGCCCGGCGACCGCGGCCTCCCCTGGATCGGCCGGCTGCTCGACTACTCCCGCGACCCGGTCGGCTTCTATCGACACCAGTGGGAGACGTACGGTCCGGTCTCGCCGTTCTTCCGTGCCGGCGAGGCCGGGGTGGTCGCGCTCGGACCGGACGCGTGCGAGGCGGTTCTGCGCAACAAGGACAAGGCCTTCGCCAACGGGCCGGCCTGGGGGCAGATCGTCGGCCCCTTCTTCGACCGCGGCCTGATGCTGCTCGACTTCGAGGAGCACCACGCCCATCGCCGCATCATGCAGGAGGCCTTCACCCGGGACCGGCTCGCCACCTACACGACCGCGATGCACCCGGCGATCGCGCAGGGCATGCGCGGCTGGGCCAACGCGCCCGCGTTCCAGGCCTATCCGCGGCTCAAGCAGCTCACCCTCGACATCGCCGCGGACATCTTCATGGGTGGTGCGGCCGAGACCAGCCGAGCCGAGATGGACCGGGTCAACAAGGCGTTCATCGCCTGCGTGCAGGCGGCCGCCGGTGTCGTACGTGGCGATGTGCCGATGACTCGCTGGGGCAGGGCGTTCCGCGGCCGCAAGGTGCTGGAGGGCTTCCTGCGCCACTACCTGCCCGCCAAACGGGCCACCGCGAGCGACGACATCTTCTCGGTGCTGTGCCACATCGAGACCGACGACGGCGAGCGGTTCAGCGACGAGGACGTCGTCAACCACATGATCTTCCTGATGATGGCCGCGCACGACACCTCGACCATCACCTCCTCGACCATGCTCCAGTACCTCGGCCAGCATCCGCAGTGGCAGCAGCGCTGCCGCGAGGAGTCCCTCGCGCTCGGCGAGGCGCCGACGATGCAAGAGATCGACGACCTCAGCAGCCTCGACCTGGTGATGCGGGAGGCGCTGCGGCTGCGCGCCCCGGTGCCGGCGCTGATCCGGCGTACGGTCAAGGAGACCAGCCTCCTCGGGGTCCGCATCCCGGCCGACATGGGCGTGATGGTCGGGGTCCAGTTCAGCCACATGATGGAGGAGTACTGGACCAACCCGAGCGTCTTCGACCCCGAGCGCTTCGCGCCGCATCGGCGCGAGGACAAGAGCCACCGGATGGCGTGGGAGCCGTTCGGCGGCGGGGTGCACAAGTGCATCGGGCTCTACTTCGCCGGTCTCGAGGTCAAGTCGATCCTGCACCGGCTCCTGCGCAACTACCGATGGAGCGTCTCCCCCGGCTACCGCGCGCCCCTGGACAACAGCTCGCTGCCGTTCCCGAAGGACGGCAACCCCATCCAACTGACCCGGATCTGAGGAGATCGATGACCACGAAGACAACGGAGGCCGAAAGCGTACGTCCCGGATGGGTCGACGAGGCACGGCTCGCCTCCTGGACCCGATGGGTTTCGGCTCCGGTCTCGGGTGGCGACGGCACGCTGACCGCAGTCGCACCCTATGACGCCCAGCCGACCGCCCCGGTCCCGTCGGTGACCGCCGCGGACGTCGCCGAGGCCGCGGCGGCAGCGCGGGCAGCCCAGCCCGACTGGGCCACGCTGGCCTTCCAGGACCGCGCCGAGGTCATGCTCCGCTTCCACGACCTGCTCGTCGAGCGCCAGGAGGAGGTGCTCGACCTGATCCAGTGGGAGATGGGCAAGGCCCGCTTCCATGCCTGGCAGGAGATCCTCCAGGTCGGCACGATCGCCCGCCACTACGCCCGGCGCGGCCCGACGTACCTGGCCGACAAGCGGGTCCGCGGGGCCATCCCCGGCATCACCTCCGTGAAGGAGGTGCGGGTGCCGAAGCAGGTCGTCGGGATCATCTCGCCGTGGAACTACCCGCTCTATCTCGGGGTCGGCGACGCCATCCCGGCGCTGCTCGCGGGCGCGGCCGTGATCAGCAAGGCCGACCCGCAGGCGCCGCTGACGCTGCTGTGGGCGAGGGCGCTGATGGCCGAGGCCGGGCTCCCCGAGCACGTCTGGCAGGTCGTCACCGGGCCGGGAGCGGCCACCGGTGAGGCGGTCATCGACAACGTCGACTACATCGCCTTCACTGGCTCGACGGCCACCGGGCGGATCGTGGCCCGGCGCGCCGCGGGCCGGCTGATCGGCGCCTCTCTCGAGCTCGGCGGGAAGAACCCGCTCATCGTCCGCCGCGACGCCGACCTCGCCCAGGCGGCTCGTGGCACGGTGATGGCGGCCTTCGCCAACACCGGTCAGATGTGCGTCCACATCGAGCGCGTGGTGGTGCACGAGGACGTCTACGACGCCTTCCGCCAGGCGCTGGTCGCCGAGACGGAGAGCCAGGTCGTCGGACAGACCTTCGACTACTCCGCCGACGTCGGGTCGCTGGCCTCGCAGGCGCAGCTCGACAAGGTCACCGCCCACGTCTCCGACGCGGTCGCGAAGGGCGCGACGGTGCTGGCCGGCGGCGAGCCGCTGGCCGAGGTCGGTCCGTACGCCTTCGCCCCGACGATCCTGGAGGGCGTGACCGACGAGATGGATCTGTGTCTCGGTGAGACCTTCGGCCCGGTCCTCGCGCTCTACCGCGCCGACAGCGACGAGGAGGCGGTCCGGATCGCCAACCAGGGCGAGGCCGGGCTCTCGGCGAGCGTGTTCAGCAAGAACGTACGCGAGGCCGACATGATCGCTCGGCGCATCCGCGCGGGCGCGGTGAACATCAATGACGGCGCCGCCCTGGCGGCCGGGAGCATCGAGGCAGGTATGGGTGGCATGGGATCGAGCGGACTGGGCCGACGGCACGGCGCCGACGGGATCCGGAAGTTCACCGACGCCCAGACCGTCGCGGCCTCCCGGATGGGCCCGATCGGGCCGTTCAAGGGCCAGACGGTCGAGAAGTTCGTGGCGCTCGGCAACGGGCAGCTCAAGGCGCTGCGGAAGCTGGGTGCCCGATGAGCGCGCAGCCCGGCGAGCACAACCTGGCGGTCCTGGCCGAGGAGTCCTATGCCCGCCACGGTGACCACCCGATGGTCTTCTTCGAGGGCACCTGGCACTCGTCCAAGGAGATCGCCGAGCGGTCCGCGCGGGTCGCCGGCGGCCTGCGCGGGCTCGGGATCGAGCCCGGCGACCGGGTCGTGGTGCTCACCATGAACACCCCGGAGGTCTTCGTCAGCTACCGCGCCCTGTGGCGCCTCGGCGCGGTGGTGACCCCGGTGATCTTCCTGCAGACCCCGCCCGAGCTGCGGCACATCCTGGAGGACTCCGGAGCCACGGCGGCCATCGTCACGCCCGAGCTGCTGCCGCTGGTGCAGGCTGCCGGCGAAGGTCTCGAGCTCACCGTCGTCGTGGCCGGGGACGTGCCTGAGGGAACGGATGCGGTGGCGTACGAGAGCCTGGAGAGCGCCGACCCGATCGACATCGCCCCGCGCGGTGACGACGATCTCGCGGCGCTGCTCTACACCGGCGGCACCACCGGACGTGCCAAGGGCGTGATGCTCAGCCACCGCGGGCTGTGGGAGTCCGGGCACGCCCTCCACCGGGTCGGGGAGAGCCAGGGCACGACACGGTGGCTGCTGCCGCTGCCGCTCTCCCACGCGTACGGCCTGATCGTGGTGATCAGCGGCATGCACTCGTCGCGGCCGCAGAGCTCGGTGCTGCAGCGGTGGTTCGACGCCAAGGGATGGCTCGAGCTCGCCCAGGAGCACCGGGTCGAGTCGAGCACCGTGGTCCCGTCGATGCTGCAGATGCTGCTCGACCAGCCCTACCAGGACTACGACCTGAGCTCGCTGCGCTCCTTCGGCAGCGGTGGCGCGCCGCTGCTGCCGGCGCTGCGGGAGAAGGCCGAGGAGGCCTTCGGCGTGACCATCCTGGAGGGCTACGGCTGTACGGAGTCGAGCGCGGTCATCGCCGCCTCGACCGTCGAGGAGTCGCGGCCCGGCAGCGTCGGCAAGCCGCTCTCGCACGCCGAGGTGATCATCGCCGGGCCGTCCGGTGAGCCGGTCCCGACCGGCGAGGAGGGCGAGATCTGGGTGCGTGGCCCCGGAGTCATGCAGGGCTACTGGAACGACCCGGCGCAGACCGCCGCCACCGTCGTCGACGGCTGGCTGCACACCGGCGACATCGGCCACTTCGACGCCGACGGCTACCTCTACGTCGACGACCGGATCAAGGACCTGATCATCCGGGGCGGGTTCAACGTCTTCCCCCGCGACGTCGAGGACGCGCTCCTCGCCCACGAGGCGGTCACCGCCGCCGCGGTGGTCGGGCGCCCGGACGCTCACAAGGGCGAGGAGGTGGTCGCGGCCGTCGCCCTCCATCCCGGCGCACGCACCACCCCCGAGGGGCTGATCGCCTTCGTCAAGACGCGGCTCGCGCCGCACAAGTACCCCCGCGAGGTGCTCATCCTCGACGCCGTCCCCGTCACCAGCGTGGGCAAGACCGACAGAAAAGCCGTACGCAGCTTGGTCCGCACCACCGAAGGAGAGTCATGACACGCCAGATCGAGGGAACCGCCGTCATCGTCACCGGAGGCGCCCGCGGGATCGGCCGCGCCACGGTCGAGCGGCTGGCCCGCGCCGGGGCGTCGGTGGCCGTCGGCGACCTGGACCCGGGCCTGCTCGACGATCTGACCGCCGAGTTCGGGTCGCGGGTGAAGGCCGCACATCTCGACGTCACCGACCCCGCCTCCTGGCGTACGTTCCTCGACTCGGTCGAGGACATGGGGCCGTGGGACGTGCTGGTCAACAACGCCGGGATCATGCCGCTCGGGTCGGTGCTGAAGGAGGAGGACGCACTCACCCGGGCGATCTTCGAGGTCAACGTGCACGGCCCGATCAACGGGATCAAGGCGGTCGCGCCGGCGATGGTCGAGCGGGGCACGGGCCACATCGTCAACGTCGCCTCGGCGGTCGGGCGGGTGCCGGTGCCGGACGCGGCGACCTATTCGGCCTCGAAGTTCGCCGTGGTCGGCTTCTCGGAGGCGCTGCGGATGGAGCTGGCGCCCTCCGGCGTCGACGTCTCGCTCATCCTGCCGGCGGTGGTGCAGACCGAGCTGGCCGACGGGGTTCCCCAGGCGAAGGGGATGAAGCCGGTCACTCCCGAGGACGTCGCGGCCGCGATCGAGTCGGTCATCCGCGAACCGCGGCCCGAGGTCTGGGTGCCCAACTGGACCCAGGCCCTGACCAAGATCACCCAGGCGATGCCGCGCCGGTTCCAGGACTTCGTCGACCGTGCCACCAACGCCTCGCAGCTGCTCGCCGGCGTGGATCCGGCGGCGCGGGCGGCGTACGAGAAGCGGGTGCGGCGCAACGTACGTTAGGGCCCGGATTGGCCCAAGATTGGCCCAGGAGACGAGGGCCTGATTGGCCGGGCGCGGAGGGCTCTGCGCTCACTAGCGTCACGCTTGTGAAGAACGACGGACTCTCCGTGCCCCAGGGCGCGGCTCTCACCCTCGGTGCGGTGCTCGGCACCGGTGTCATCTCCCTGCCCGCGCTGGCGGCGAGCGAGGCCGGACCGGCCTCGCTCGTGGCCTGGCTGGCGCTGATCGTGCTCTCGGTGCCGCTGGCGGCGACCTTCGCCGCGCTGGGGGCGCGGCATCCGGACGGCGGCGGGGTGGCGACGTACGCACGGCTCGCCTTCAACCAGCACGTCGCGACGATGGTCGGCTGGGCGTTCTACCTGACGATCGGCGTGGGGGCGCCGGTCGCGGCGGGGTTCGGCGGGGCGTACGTCGCCGACGCCTTCGGCGGCGGCCAGAGCATGTCGCTGGCGGCGACGGCGGCGATCATCGTGCTGGTCACCGCGATGAACTGGTTCGGGATCAAGGTGTCCGGAGGCGTTCAGCTGGGGATCGCCGGGGCGATCGCGGTGCTGCTCGCGGTAGCGGTCCTGGTGGCGCTGCCGCATGCCGAGCTGGAGCGGCTGACGCCGTTCGCGCCGCACGGGTGGGGTTCGGTCGGCACCGCGGCGGCGATGCTGGTGTGGGCGTTCGCGGGGTGGGAGATCCTCTCCTCCCTCTCGGCCGACTATCGCGACCCGGCGCGCGACATCCGCCGGGCGACCGTCATCGCGTTGGTGGTCGTCACGGTGCTCTACCTCGGGATCGCCTTCGCCACGGTCGCGGCGCTCGAGTCCACCTCCGGAGCCGCGCCTCTGGCGGACCTGCTCGTGCTCGGCTTCGGGGAGCCCGCGCGGCCGGTCACGGCCGTGGTCGCCGTGCTGCTGACCATCGGGGCGATCAACGCCTACTTCGCCGGCGGATCCCGGCTCGGGGCGTCGCTGGCCCGTGAGGGCGGTCTGCCGCGGGTCCTGGCCGCTCCGGCGTCCGCGATCCCGCGTCGCTCGCTCCTCACGATCTGTGCCGTCGCGCTCGGCACCCTCGCCGTGACCTGGGCCGCGAACGCCTCCACGGACGCGGCGCTGCTGATGGCCTCGGGGACGTTCTCGCTGCTGTACGTGGTGGGCGCGGCCGCCGCGCTGCGGCTGCTGCCGCGGGGTGGGCGGTCGTGGTGGGCTGCGGTCTGCTCGCTTGTCGCGGCGCTGATCCTTCTGGGTCTCACCGGCGCCCATCTGCTCGGCCCGGTGCTCTGCGGCGGGGCCGGTCTGGCCTGGTCGCTGATCGCGTCACGCCGACAGCGGTCACGCCCAGTCCGCGAGGGTGGCCAGCAGCTCGAGCCCGCGGGGCAGGCTCTCTGTCCGGACGGCTCCGTAGCCTAGGAAGAGCCCGTCGCGTCCAGGCAGCAGGCGATGAGCCGCGATCGTGTCCAGCGCCAGCCCCTCGGCAGCGGCACGCTCGGGCAGGTCGGCGGGGAGCTCCGCGTAGGCGGACAGGTGCAGCCCGGCGGCCGACGGGAGCACCTCGACCGGCCAGGTGGAGAGGGTTTCGAGGAGAACCGAGCGGCGCTCGGCGTACGTCTTGGACGCCTTGCGCACGTGACGGGCGAGGAGGCCCTCCTCCAGAAAGCGGGCCAGGGCGGCCTGGGGCTGGACGGAGCCGAAGCCGTCAGTGAGTTGCTTGGCGGCGAGCAGCGCATCGACCAGCGAGCCCGGGGCAACCAGATAGCCGGTGCGCAGGCTCGGCAGCAGCGACTTGGAGAAGGTGCCGACATAGATCACCCGGCCCTGGTCGTCGAGGGCGTGCAGGGGTTCCAGGGGCCGCTCGGTGAACCGGAACTCGCTGTCATAGTCGTCCTCGACGATGCCCGCGTCATGCGTGTTCGCGAAGGCGAGGAGGGCTCGGCGGCGTGGGAGGGAGAGGCGTACGCCGAGCGGGAACTGGTGGCTCGGGGTCGTGTAGACGAGCCGGGCCTGCTCCGGGATCTCCGCGACGACCAGCCCTTCCTCGTCGACCGGGACCGGCACGACCCGGGCGCCGTGAGAGGCGAAGAGGTCGATCGCGGACGGGTAGCCGGGATCCTCGACGGCGACGACGTCACCCGGCTCCAGCAGCACACGGGCGACGAGATCGAGCGCCTGCTGGGTGCCGCTGGTGACCACGATCTGCCCCGGGTCGGCCCGCACCCCGCGGTGGTAGGCGACCGTGTGCGCCAGCGCCTCACGGAGCCTCGGCAGACCGGCCGGCGAGGCGTAGGTGCCGGGATTGTGGCCGCGCAGCCGCGACTCGGCCGCGAGGATCCGCCGCCAGGTGTCGAACGGGAAGAGCTCGGCGTCGGGGATCCCCACCCGCAGGTCGTACGCCGGGACCGCCGCCTCCGCGCTCGTCGGCCGCGGCGCCCAGCGCCAGCCCGGGCGCGGGGTCAGCGACCCGGGGGCGCGGTCCTTTAGCTGCCGCGTGGTCTCGGCGACGTACGTCCCCGCGCCCACGCGCGACTCCAGGAACCCCTCCGCGACCAGCCGCTCATAGACCGTGGCGACCGTGTTCCGGGAGATGCCGAGGTCCTTGGCCAGCGCCCGGCTCGCCGGGAGCCGATCGCCCGCCTTCAACCTGCCCTCGCCGAGCGCGTCGCGCAGCGCCTGATAGAGCGACGCGGATCGTACTGCGCGGTCGGTCAGGTCAAGCGCTAGGTCCACAGCGGGATTTGACCACACCCGGGCGCCGAGCGCGCGATGGTTTCAAGGACAGCCTGCGCAACTCAGGGATCGGTCGGCAGTCCGAGGCGGGTGATGATCTCCTCGGCGGTCTCAGCCGCGGACAGGCGGGTGTTGTCGACCACGGTGTGCGGGAAGTGCAGCGGAAATGGCATCTCCGGGCCGGTCGAGAGCACATGGCGCTCGTTCCAGTCCACGGCGTTGGCCCTCGCCCACTCGGTGTCGCGCTTGGACGGCTTCGCGGCCAGCCGCTCCGGGGTGCCCTCGCGGCTCAGACGGGTCGACATGTCGGCGTACAGCTCGACGCAGTCGACCTTCCCTCCCGCCTCGACCACGGGAGCAACCAGCCTGGTGACGGCCTGCGCGTCCTCGGGAAGCTCGAGCGCCCAGACATAGGTGACGATGAGGCCGGGGAGCCCGGAGGCCACCGCCTCCTCGATCACCCTTCGCCGAAACTCGTCCTTGAGCACGCCGAACGACGGCATCTCCCAGTCGAATACCTCCAGCAGCGGCTCGATCGTGGCGTGGTTGTGGAAGAGGCGGTACGGCGTACGTGCCGCGATCTCCCGGCCCACGCTCATCTTGCCGACCGCCGGTGGGCCGAAGAGGTTGATGAGATGCATGGGGTCAGTGTGGCCGCTGAGTGTCGGTGGTCGCGACTAGGTTTGTCCTCATGAGCACGTCCCAGGCGTTGGCGCGGTTCAGCGACCCGACACGCACGTGGTTCGCGGCCGCCTTCGCGGCGCCGACCGCGGCTCAGGCCGGCGCCTGGGAGGCGATCGGGGCGGGCCGCAACGCGCTGGTGGTGGCGCCCACCGGGTCGGGGAAGACGCTGAGCGCGTTCCTGTGGTCGATCGACAAGCTGCTGAGCGAGCCGGTGCCCGAGAAGAAGCAGCGCTGCCGGGTGCTCTACATCTCCCCGCTCAAGGCGCTCGGCGTGGACGTGGAGCGCAACCTGCGCAGCCCCCTGGTCGGGATCCGGCAGACCGCCGAGCGGCTGGGCGTGGAAGCGCCTGAGGTGCGTGTCGGGGTGCGGTCCGGCGACACGACAGCGGCCGACCGGCGCAAGCTGACCACCGCTCCCCCGGACATCCTGATCACCACGCCCGAGTCGCTCTTCCTGATGCTCACCAGCCAGGCCCGCGAGACGCTGCGGAGCGTCGAGACGGTGATCGTCGACGAGGTCCATGCGGTCGCTGCGACCAAGCGCGGCTCCCATCTGGCGCTGACGCTGGAGCGCCTCGACGCGCTCCTGGACAAGCCTGCCCAGCGGATCGGGCTGTCGGCGACCGTGCGCCCGCTGGAGGAGGTCGCGCGCTACCTCGGCGGCGCCCAGCCCGTCGAGATCGTCGCCCCTCCTGCCGAGAAGCGCTGGGACCTCAGCGTCGTCGTGCCGGTCGAGGACATGACCGCGCCGAGCGCCTACGGCGAGGATGAGGACGACGACGATCCGCAGCGGGCCTCCTCGATCTGGCCCCACGTCGAGGAGCACGTCGCCGACCTGGTCACCGCCCACCGCTCCACCATCGTCTTCGCCAACTCGCGCCGGATCGCGGAGCGGCTGACCGCGCGGCTCAACGAGATCGCCTCCGACCGGGTCTTCCAGGCCGGGCCGCCTCCCGCGCAGGTGATGGCGCAGTCGGGGCAGTCCCACGGCGCGGCCCAGGTGATCGCGAAGGCTCACCACGGCAGCGTGTCCAAGGAGCAGCGCGCGCTGATCGAGGACGACCTCAAGTCCGGCCGGCTGCCGGCCGTGGTCGCGACCTCCAGCCTCGAGCTCGGCATCGACATGGGTGCCGTCGACCTCGTCGTCCAGATCGAGTCGCCACCCAGCGTCGCCTCCGCTCTCCAGCGCGTCGGGCGCGCCGGTCACCAGGTCGGCGAGGTCTCCCGCGGCGTGCTCTTCCCGAAGCACCGCGGTGACCTCGCTCAGACCGCGGTCAGCGTGCAGCGGATGCGGCAGGGCCTGATCGAGTCGATGAGCCTCCCGGCCAACCCGCTCGACGTACTCGCCCAGCAGATCGTCGCCGCCACGGCGCTGGACACCTGGGACGTCGACGAGCTGTTCACGCTCGTCAGAAGGACGGCGTCGTACGCCACCCTCCCCCGCTCCGCCTACGACGCCACCCTCGACCTGCTCGCCGGGCGCTATCCGAGCGAGGAGTTCGCCGAGCTGCGTCCGCGCATCGTGTGGGACCGGGTCGCCGGGACCGTGACCGGGCGACCGGGAGCGCAGCGGCTGGCCGTCACCAGCGGCGGCACCATCCCCGACCGCGGGCTCTTCGGGGTCTACCTGGTCGGCGAGGGCACCGGAAGGCGCGTCGGCGAGCTCGACGAGGAGATGGTCTACGAGTCCCGGGTCGGCGACGTCTTCGCCCTCGGCGCGACGAGCTGGCGGATCGAGGACATCACCCACGACCGGGTGCTGGTGACCCCGGCTCCCGGCATCCCGGGACGCCTGCCGTTCTGGAAGGGCGACTCGCTGGGCCGGCCCGCGGAGCTCGGCGAGGCCGTCGGCGCCTACACCCGCGAGCTCGCCGCGCTGCCTGCGAAGAAGGCCGAGGCGCGAGCGCAGGAGGACGGCCTCGACGCCTACGCCGCCGCCAACCTGGTCACCTACCTGCACGAACAGGCCGAGGCCACCAACGTCCTCCCCTCCGACAGCAACATCGTCGTCGAGCGCTTCCGCGACGAGCTGGGCGACTGGCGGCTGGTGGTCCACTCCCCCTACGGCCGCCCCGTCCACGCACCGTGGGCGTTGGCGATCAACGCGCGGATCCGGGAGCGCTACGGCGTCGACGGGCAGGCGATCGACAGCGACGACGGCATCGTGATCCGGCTCCCCGACACCGATGCCGAGGCGCCGACCGGCGAGATCATCGTCTTCGAGCCCGACGAGATCGAGGACCTCGTGACCACCGAGGTCGGTGGCTCGGCGCTGTTCGCCAGCCGCTTCCGCGAGTGCGCGGCGCGGGCCCTGCTCCTACCCCGCCGCGACCCCGGCCGGCGCTCGCCGCTGTGGCAGCAGCGCCAGCGCTCCGCCGCCCTGCTCGAGGTCGCCTCGCAGTACCCGAGCTTCCCGATCATCCTCGAAGCCGTACGCGAGTGCCTCCGCGACGTCTACGACCTCCCTTCCCTCGTCGGCCTTCTCCGCCGCATCGAGCGGCGCGAGATCTCGATCGTCGACGTCGCCACCCCGACCCCGTCCCCCTACGCCCAGTCGCTCCTCTTCGGCTACGTCGCCCAGTTCCTCTACGAGGGCGACTCGCCCCTCGCCGAGCGCCGCGCCGCCGCCCTCACCCTCGATCAGGGCCTCCTCGCCGAGCTGCTCGGCCGCGCCGAGCTCCGCGAGCTCCTCGACCCTGAGGTCCTGACCGAGGTCGAGTCCGAGCTCCAGCGCCTCGCCCCCGGCCGGCGCGCCCGCGGCGCCGAAGGCATCACCGACCTGATCCGCACCATCGGCCCCCTGACCCTCGAGGAGATCGCCGCCCGAACCACCCCTGCCGAGGCGTCGGGCGCGTCGGCCGAGACGTCACGTACGTCGGCCGAGACGTCACCGACTGACGCCTCGGCCAGCGCGAGTGACGCCTCGGCCGACCGGGGTGACGTCTCGGCGATGCTGGAGGATCTCGCCACGACGCGGCGGGTCGTCGAGGTGCGGGTTGCCGGGGAGGCTCGGTGGGCGGTGGTCGAGGATGTGGCCAGGCTCAGGGACGGGCTGGGGGTGGCGGTACCTCCGGGCGTACCGTCGGCCTTCACCGAGCCCGTCGAGGACCCGGTCGGCGACCTCGTGTCGCGGTACGCGCGCTCGCACGGTCCGTTCACGGCCGCCGACGTGGCCTCGCGGCTGGGGCTGGGCGAGGCGGTCGTCCGGCACACCCTGGCGCGGCTCTCGGCGCGCGGGCGGGTACTCGACGGGGAGTTCCGGCCGGGCGGGAGCGGGCTGGAGTGGTGTGACGCCGACGTTCTCCGCATGCTGCGCCGACGCTCGCTGGCCCGGCTGCGCAAGGAGGTCGAGCCCGTCGAGCCGGCAGCGCTGGGCAGGTTCCTGCCGGCGTGGCAGAAGACGTCCGTACGCAAGGGCGCGCTGCGCGGGGTCGACGGGGTGCTGAGCGTGGTCGACCAACTCGCCGGCTGCCCGGTCCCGGCCAGCGCGCTGGAGAGCCTGATCCTGCCGGCCCGGGTGGTGGACTACGAGCCCGCGTTCCTCGACGAGCTGACCTCCGGCGGCGAAGTGCTCTGGGCCGGCCACGGCACCCTGCCCGGCACCGACGGCTGGGTCTCGCTGCACCCGGCCGACACCGCCGAGCTGACGCTGCCGTCGCCCGCTGAGATGCCGCCAGGACCGCTCGCCGAGCGGCTCCTCGAAGCCCTGGCGCCCGGCGGTGCCTGGTTCTTCCACCAGCTCGCCCGGACCATGGCGGCCGACAGCGAGGAGACTCCGAGCGACGCCGATCTGAGCGCGGCGCTGTGGGAGCTGGTCTGGTCGGGGCGGGTCAGCAACGACACCCTGCTGCCGTTGCGGGCGCTGACCCGTTCCGGCACGCCGTCGCACCGCTCCCGCCGGCCACCGCCGCGCGCCCGGGGCGGGCGCTACACCGGCGGTGCGCGGATGCCGGCCCGGGCCGGTCTTCCGGAGACGGCCGGGCGATGGACGATCCTGCCCGAGCCCGATTCCGACCCGACCAAGCGCGCCCACGCGGCGGCCGAGCGGCTCCTGGACCGCCACGGTGTGGTCACCCGCGGGGCGGTCCAGTCCGAGCGCACCCCCGGAGGGTTCGCCGCCGTCTACAAGGTGCTCAGCGCATTCGAGGACTCCGGCAGGGCCCGCCGGGGCTACTTCGTCGAGGGCCTGGGCGCGGCCCAGTTCGGCACCGCGGGCTCGGTCGACCGGCTGCGTACGTTCTCGCGGGTCGAGCCGGCCGACAAGCCGGTCGCCCTAGCGCTCGCCGCGACCGACCCCGCGAACCCCTACGGCGCAGCGCTCCCCTGGCCGGCCGCGGAGGAGGGCCACCGGCCCGGCCGCAAGGCGGGCGCGATCGTGGTGCTGGTCGACGGCGAGCTGGCGATGTACGTCGAGCGAGGCGGCCGCACCCTGCTGACCTGGTCGGAGGACCCCAACCTCCTCGAGCCCGGCGCCGAGGCGCTCGCCGAGGCGGTCCGGAGAGGGGCGCTGGGACGGCTCACCGTCGAGAAGGCCGACGGCGCCCCGCTGCTCGGCTCGGGAGACACCCCGCTGCGCCAGGCGCTCCAGTACGCCGGCTTCGTCGCCACCCCGCGCGGCCTGCGCCTGACCTCGCCGAGCAGGTGAGGTCGTGCCCGAGGGTGACGCGGTGCTCCGGACCGCCCGCAGGCTCGACAAGGGGCTGGCGGGGCAGGTGCTCAGGCGTACGGACTTCCGGGTGCCGCAGCTGGCCACGGCGGACCTGTCCGGCGGCACCGTGCGAGCGACGCTGACCCGCGGCAAGCACCTGCTCACCCGGATCGACCACCGCACCGGCGAATGGACGCTGCACACCCATCTGAAGATGGAGGGATCGTGGCGGGTCCTCGAGGCGGGCCGGCGCTGGCCGAAGCCCGGCTTCCAGGCGCGCGTGGTGCTCCGCACCGAGAAGACCGAGGCCGTCGGCTTCCTCCTCGGCATCGTCGAGCTCGTCCCCCGCGACCAGGAGGAGCGACTGGTCGCCCACCTCGGCCCGGACATCCTGGCCGACGACTGGGACCCCGACGCAGCCCTCGAACGCCTCGCCCGGCAACCCGAGCGGCCACTCTTCGACGCGCTGCGCGACCAGACCAACCTGGCCGGGATCGGCACGATCTACGCCGCTGAGACCTGCTTCATCGCCGGGATCAACCCGCTGCATACGGTCGCGGATGCCGGCGACCGACTCCCCCGGCTCCTTCAGCGCACCCGCGACCTGATGCAGGCCGACTGGTCACTCTCCCGGCAGATGTGGGTCTACGGCCGCCGGGCCTGCCGGCGCTGCGGCGGCACCGTGACCGTCGCCAAGGTCGGCCCGCCGGGCAAGGAGCGCCCGGCCTACTACTGCGCGAACTGTCAGGCCTAGCGGCTAGCAGCCGTGGAGCAGGCGCAACCGGATCTGGGCGATCCGGACGCGGGTGTCACGCATGTGGCGGGCGACATGCGTCCGCTCGCCGGGAGCGACCGAGGTGAACTCGTCGCGAAGGATGTTCAAGGTCTCCTCCAGCCCGAAGAGCTCGGCCTCGAGCAGGTCGGGTGAATGCACGTCGCCCTCGAGAAACGGTGACGGCACCGTCAGGTCTGGAAGCTCGTTCTCGACTGCCATGGTCATCGCACCATCTCCCCATGAATGCGCGAGCCCGTGGTGGGCTCACATCGGCAAGGAGACGGAACGGTCCGCGTTGAGACACGGACGCGAGAAACTCCCCCAGATTGGGTAGAGAATCAGGCGGCTGCGGCGTCGGCCGCGGCGCGGACCGGCATCCGGAGGATGGTGGCCTCTTCGAGGGCGACCGCGTCGGAGACGTCGCGAAGTACGTCGGAGAGGGCGACGTCGAGGGCGCTGCAGAGCGAGGCGAGGAGCTCGGAGGAGGCTTCCTTCTGGCCACGCTCGACCTCGGAGATGTAGCCGAGGCTGACTCGCGCCTCCGCGGAGACTTCACGCAGGGTCATCCCACGCTCCAGCCGCTGGGCACGAAGCACCTCGCCGAGAAGTCGACGGAAGAGCACCATTGCGGTCAGCCTCCTACAGTTCACAAGTCACCGACATCTGGGTGACGTCTGGCTCCAACGCTACCTGACCCTTCGATGTTCCCGCCGAAGTAGTCCGAGTAGTTCATCAACAGCGAACAAACACGTATCACGCTGGATCTCTGCGCGCGAGCCCGACAGCCCGAGAAGCGTCGTTGTTTCACCGTGCGGACCGGAAACGCCCAGATAGACCGTCCCGACGGGCTTTCCCTCCTGCTCCTCGGGCCCGGCCACGCCCGTAGTCGAGAGTCCGTACGTCGCCCCCGACCGCTCCCGTGCCCCCGCGGCCATCGCCGCCGCGCACTCCGCGGAGACCACCCCGACGGTCTCGATCACCGAGACGGGGACACCCAACAGGGTGTGCTTCAGCTCCGTCGCGTACGTCACGAAGCCTCCGCGAAACGTCTTCGACGCTCCCGGAGGCTCGGTGAGCATCGCGGCCAGGCGTCCGGCAGTCAGGGACTCGGCGGTGGCCACTGTCGCTCCGATCTCACGCAGCGCGGCGTTCAGCTCCTCGACGGCACTCATGGCGATGACGGTAGCGGTCCGGTCGTCGCAGTGACGACCGGACCGCTAGCGGCGAGCCCTGCTCAGCTCAGCGGCTTCCAGGGACCGTACGGAGCACCCGGCCGCTGGTTGCGGGTCCACCACTTGGCCTCGTAGCGCTTGCCCTGATGGACCACCACGTCACCGGCGGTGAAGATCCGCGACGGCGTCCAGATGGCGGTGCCGTCCGCGGCCGTGAGGATCTCCTGCCATGGGCCGTAGGGGTTGCCGGGCTTCTGGTTGGTCGTCCACCACAGCGCCCGCCACAGCGAACCGGCGTAGGTCACCTCGTCACCCGCACCGTAGATGGTGCGCGCGTCCCAGGCCGGGGCCTGCGGCGCCGCCTCGCCGACCGTGATCGGCACCAGCACGCTCGTCCCGGTCGTCGAGCCGACGACGGTGAGCTGGGTCGCACCTGGCAGCGCCGTCGAGGGCAGGGTGACCGAGACGGTGGCGGTGCCGTGGTCGTCATAGACAGCCGTGCCGACGGTGTTGTCGACCTCGGCGGTGCCGAGGACGGTGTCACCGAGCCTGATCTCGACCGACGGGTCGGTGAGGTCCTGGCCCGTCATCGCCAGGGAGGCGAGGTCGAAGGTGACCGTGTCGCCCGGGGCGTACTCCTCGGGAGCGTCGGCCGGGAAGGCGACCTCGACGGCCCGCTGGCCGTAGTCGACCGGGAGGGGTGCCTCGGCGGTCTGCTCGGCGAGGTAGTCGACCATCGCGGACAGGTCGATCTTGCCGGTGTCGCGCTTGTCGACACCGTTGGCGAGCTCGTGGAAGTTGTCACCGCCGGAGGCGAGGAACGAGTTCACCGTGACCGAGTAGGTCTCCTCCAGGTCCAGCGGCGAACCGTCCAGCCACATCCCCGTCACCGTGCCCAGCGGCGTCCCTGGACGAGCCGGGTCGTCGGACTGGGTGTAGGTGTAGGTGAACCCGTCGGAGACGCCGAGCCTCAGGAAGGGCCGCGACGGCACGCCGCCGGACGCGTCCCGCTGCCACTGCTGCTCCAGAACCGTCTTGATCTGCTCGCCGGTGAGGTCCATGTTGACCAGCGTGTTGGCGAACGGCTGCACGAGCGCGGCCTGCTTGTAGGTGATGTCCCGGGCATCGCCCGCCGCGGTGCCGGCCATGTCGGCCCTCAGACCGCCGGGGTTCATGAACGCGATCTGGGCCTCGCCCGACTCCGGCGCCGAGGTCGCCCAGCGCTGCACCTCTGCCACCGTGTTGCCGAGAGTCGACTCGCCACCTCGGTTCTCGGTGGTGCCGTTGGCGAGCTTGGCACGGTTGAGCGGCGCCTCGATCTGGCCGAGCACCTCGGCACCGAGCTCGTCGGCCTTGGCGACCGCCTCGGAGACGATCTGCTCGGTCGCCTCGTCGGGTTCGAAACCGCCTCCGGCCAGCGCGACCAGGCTCGTGGAGAGCCCCTCGACCTCGCCGGTGGACGGGTCGACGGTGTAGACGAGCCGGTTCAGGTTGACGCCGTACTGCCCGGCGGAGACCACCGGACGCTCCTTGACCTCGCGGTCGGACCACTCGGTGACCGGGAAGGAGCAGTCGTACGCCAGGTGGGTGTGCCCCGAGACGATGGCGTCCACGTTGGCGTTGACGCCGGTGACGATGTTCCCCCAGGTCGTGCCCGGGTCGTCCATCGCGGCACAGTTGATCGACGGGGCGCCCTCGTGGACGAGCATGACGACCAGGTCGGCGCCCTGCTCCTTGAGCTCGTCGGCGTACGTATTCGTCGACGCGACGATGTCACCGACCTCGAGATCCGCGATGCCGGCCGGCGACACCAGGGCCGGGAGCTCCTCGGTGACCGCTCCGACGAAGCCGACCTTGACCCCGGACATCTCCTTGATCCAGGTCGCCGGGACGGCCGGGTCGCCGGTCTCCTTGAGGGTGACGTTGGCCCCGATGTAGGCCCACTCGGCACCGCCCTCGGGGTTGGTCTCGGCGTCGTACTCCGCCATCACCCGGTTGACCAGGTCGTCGTAGCCCGCGTCGAACTCGTGGTTGCCCACCGCGCTGACCTCCAGGCCCGCCTCGTTGAGCGCGTCGATGGTCGGCTTGTCGTGCTGGATGAACGACTCGAAGGTGGAGGCGCCGATCAGGTCACCGGCAGCGGCGAAGACCGTGTTGGGGTTCTCCGCACGCATCTGCTTGACCGCCCCGGAGAGGACTGCGGCGCCCGCCTCGGCCCCGTTGGCCTGGATCCGGCCGTGGAAGTCGTTGGTGGCCAGCAGCTGTACGTCGACCGGTGCCGCGTCCGCGGAGATCCCGACTACCACGGGGTCATGGTCGGAGGAGCGCCACGGGCCGGCCTGATGCAGGTCGGTGCCGGTGTAGTTGTAGCGGCTGTACTCCTTCAGGATCGGCTCACCGGAGTTCACGTTCCAGATGTCGGTGCCGGTCACCCGGGCCTGGAACGACCCGTTGAGGAGCACGTGGTCGAGGGAGCCGACCAGGCCGGAGAAGAGGTAGCTGTACTCCTCGTTGCCCGAGACCTGCTCGGAGTCGGCGTAGCCGGCCTCGTAGAGCACCTGCAGCGGATCCTCGGCGGTGTAGGAGTTGAAGTCACCAGCCAGCGCGACGTCGGAGACATCCGCCTCCTCCTGCACCGAGGTGACCCAGTCGCGCAGCGCGGTGGCCTGGCGCACCCGGGACTCGTTCGAGGCACCCTGGCCGTCCCCGGTGTCGCCGTCGCCCGGCCACGGGCCGGCCGAGCCCTTGGACTTGAAGTGGTTGACCACGAAGAGGAACGGCGCGCCGCCATCGGCCGCCTCGAAGACCTGCCCGATCGGCTCGCGGGCGTTGCCGAAGGCCTGGTCGTCGTTGCTCTGGTCGCCCAGCGCGAGGGACTCTCCGACCCTCTCGACCGAGCCCGGCTTGTAGATGATCGCGTTGGTGATCACGTCCATGCCGCCGTCCGGGAGCTGCTCGGAGACCGGGTTCGCGGCCCAGGTGCCCTCCCCGGCATCGGCGTTCAGCGCGGCGACCAGCGACTCTGTCGCCTCGCCAGGGGTCTCGCCGAGAGTGGTGGAGTTCTCGATCTCCATCAGGCCGACGACGTCGGCGTCGAGCGCATTGATCGCGGAGACGATCTTGGTCTGCTGCCGCTCGAAGTCCTCCGGGTCCCAGGCGCCGCGCTGGTCGCAGCCGCCGGAGACGTTGTTGCCGTCGCCGGCACGGTCGACGTACGCCTCGCAGCCGCCGTCACCGACGTTGTCGTCGTCGGCGTCGCCGAGGGTGGTGAAGTAGTTGAGCACGTTGAACGAGGCGATCTTCAGATCGGCGTCGCCGAGCTTGGCGGCGTCGGGGGCCTCGGTGCGGCGGTTCTCGAACTCGCCCGGCCACGTCGACGGGTCGGCGTCGATCGGGGCGGTCGGCTGGAGCCGATAGGTCGGGGCCGAGGGCGAGCCGCCCTCGGTGAGGATGACCGGGTCCAGGTCGGCGGAGGCACCGACGAGGATCGGGGCGTCGTTGGAGAGCCAGGGAAGGTCGGCGTCGGTCGGCACCCGCCAGGAGGTGGAGCGGCCGTCGTCGAGGATGATCCGGCGGGCGGCGTTGTCGGCCTCGACAGCGGCGGCCTCCGCCGAGCCCGGACGGGCGACCTCGGTCGGCTGGGTCAGCGGCTTGTCGCCGGCGGCGAGACCCAGCTCGCCATAGACGGTGGAGCCGGTGTAGGTGTCGGCCACGGTGAGCTCGCCGGGCGCGAAGAGCATGCCCTCCAGCGACTCCTTCTGCGCGGACGTACGCGGCCACTCGGTAGTGACCGGCTCGACCGCGTCGGTGCCGTCGACGACGATGGCCGCGGCGGCGCTGACCTCGACCTCGGTCAGACCGGCGTACTCCTTGACCAGGCCGGTCACGGTGACCTTGTCGCCGGGCGCGACGGTGACGGGGCCGGCAGCCTGCGTCTGGTAGACGAAGACCGCGTCGGAGGCCGGGTGGTCCGCGAGCGAGCGCTCGCCGCCGGTGCCGGCGGTCTGGAGGTAGAAGCCCGAGAGGCCACCGGAGGGGTACGCCGCGGTGACGACGCCGACGGTGGTGACGGTCTCGCCGACCAGCGGGCTGGTCGTCCCTTCGCCCTGGATCTCCGCCGGGGAAGCCTCGGTGGGGTCGCCGGGCTCCTCGGGGTCCTCGCCGCCGCCCGACGGGGTCGGGGTCGGCGCGGTGCGGGTGAAGTCGGCGGAGTTGTCGTCGGTGTCCGCACCGTCGGTGCGGCTCAGCGACTGGGTGGCGGTGGCGGTGGCACCCGCGGGTGCGCCCTCGAAGGAGGTGGCGCCCGACGTACCGAAGAAGTCGACCACGCCCTCCACACCGACGGTCGACCCGGAGGTCGCGATCACCGCGATGCCCTCCTGGAGGGAGACCTGCCCACCTGCCGCAGCCATCGAGAAGGCCGGCGACGCGGTGTGGTCGGGGGTGGGGAGTGCCTCGCCGGTCGCACCGGTCGCCGACATCTGGATCAGGTAGTGCGCACCGGCCGGCACCGAGCCGGACAGCGCCTGCGGGGCGCCACCGCTGCCACCGGCGGCGGAGCGGTAGTGGACGGCCAGACCGTCGAGGCCGATCGCCTCGGCGCTCGGGTTGAAGAGCTCGACGAAGTCCGCGTTATAGGCCGCGCCGGAGTTGCCTCCGGCGCCGTAGACCTCGGAGATGACCAGGTTGTCCCCCGCAGGCGAGGCCTGCGCGACCGGGACAGCCACTGCGTACAGACCGGCGGTGGCGACCGTGAGGCCCACCGCCGAGCCGAGCAGCGTGCGTGCTGACAGCATGAAAGACGACTCCCCGCGTGAGGTGAAAGAGTGAGTGCGCCAGCCGGCCTGCCCGATCAGTGCGATCGCTGAGGACCGACCGAAACGACGTGACTCTAACCCGGCGTACGCCTCGGTGGGGGCGCCTTGGGGTGAACGTCAGGTAACGGAGTTACAACTAGTGGAAATGGTCCAGACCACTCGTCGCTACTCGGCGCCGCCGCGCAGCGATGCCCGCTGCTTCCACACGCCGTGGAAGAACTGGGCGCCCGACCACATCGTCAGTGCGACCGCGACCGCCAGGCAGATCTGGAAGGCGTAGAAGAGCAGCTCCCAGACCAGGGCGTCACCGAAGGCGCCACCGTGGGCCGAACCGTGCGGCAGCGGCAGCAGCAGGCCGCCGAGGGCGACCGCCTGCACCGTGGTCTTGATCTTGCCGAGCTGGTCGGCGGCGATCACGATCTTCTTGAGCACCGAGAGGCGCAGCAGCGTGACGCTCCACTCGCGCAGCAGCACGATGATGGTCACCCACCACCAGATGTCGCCGACGATCGAGAGGCCGATGAAGGCCATCCCGGTGACCGCCTTGTCGGCGATCGGGTCGGCGATCTTGCCGAAGTCGGTGATCAGGTTGTGCTTGCGAGCCAGGTCGCCGTCGATCTTGTCGGTGATCATGGCCAGCACGAAGATCACGAAGGCGACCCAGCGAAGCGTCGGGTTGTCACCGCCGTCGGCGAGCAGCGCCCAGGCGAAGAACGGCACCGCGAGGATCCGCAGCGTGGTCAGCGCGTTGGGTACGTTCCAGTTGCTCGTCTTCTGCACCGATTCCTCGGGGGCAGTGCTCTCGTCGTTCACGCGGCGAACCCTATCCGTTCACTTCGGCGACCAGGTCAACGCCTTCGGAGGCGATGACGGTCGCGTTCACGAGATCACCCGGACGTACGCCCTCGACGTCCCCTTCGAGGGAGGTCATGCCGTCGACCTCGGGCCCCTGATGGGCGGCCCGGCCGAGGATCTCGCCGTCCGCGACCTCCTCGACGAGCACGACGACCTGCTCGCCGATCCGCTCCTCGGCGCGCTGGGCGGTGAGCTCCTCGACGAGCTCGTTGACGTGCTCGACGCGGGCGCGGATCTCGTCGGCGTCCAGCTTGAGCGACTCGTCGAAGCCGGCGGCCTCGGTGCCCTCCTCGTCGGAGTAACCGAAGACGCCGGTGACGTCCATGCGCGCGGCGACCAGGAAGTCGGTCAGGATCTCGAGGTCCTCCTCGGTCTCACCGGGGAAACCGACGATGACGTTGGACCGCACCCCGGCCTCGGGCGCGTAGCCGCGGATCTGCTCGAGCAGGCCCAGGAAGCTCTCCGGGTCACCGAACCGCTTCATCCGCCGCAAGACGGCGTTGGAGGCGTGCTGGAAGCTCAGGTCGAAGTAGGGCGTCACACCCGGCGTGGTGGCGATGACCTTCAGCAGGTCGGGCCGGGTCTCGGCGGGCTGCAGGTAGGAGACGCGTACGCGCTCGATGCCGTCGATGGCGGCCAGCTCCGGCAGGAGCGTCTCGAGCAACCGGATGTCGCCAAGGTCCTTGCCGTAGGAGGTGGAGTTCTCCGAGACCAGGAAGAGCTCCTTGACGCCCTGCTCGGCCAGCCACTGGCCCTCGTGGAGCACGTCGGAGGGGCGCCGCGACACGAACGAGCCGCGGAACTGCGGGATCGCGCAGAAGGTGCAGCGCCGGTCGCAGCCGCTGGCCAGCTTCAGCGGCGCCCACGGGGCGTCGTCGAGCCGCGTACGTCCCGCGAAACCGGGCACCTGGTCTACGGCGGCCATGCCGGGGACCGAGATGGCGGAGGCATCGCGCTCGACCGGGGAGATCGGGAGCAGCAGACGCCGGTCCTGGGGCGTGTGCGGGTGGTGGGCCTCGCCGCTGAGGATGGAGCGGAGCTTGGCGGCGATGTCGGGGTAGTCGTCGAAACCGAGCACCGCATCGGCCTCGGGGAGCTCGGCGGCCAGGTCCTTGCCGTAGCGCTCGGCCATGCAGCCGACGGCGACGACGGCCTGCGCCTTGCCCGTCTCCTTGAGATCGGCGGCCTCCAGCAGCGTGTCGACCGAGTCCTTCTTCGCCTGCTCGACGAAGCCGCAGGTGTTGACGACCACGGTGTCGGCCTCGTCCGGGTCGGCGACCAGCCGGAAGCCTCCGGCCGTCAGCCGGCCGGCGAGCTCCTCGGAGTCCACCTCGTTGCGGGTGCACCCGAGGGTCACCATGGCGACCGACAGGAGTGGCTGGTCGGTCTCGGCGGAGGGTTCGGTGGCAGTGCTCATCACCGTGAAGTATGACGGGCACACGCCCCGGACACCGAACCCTCGCGCCGTGGAGCGTCGATCACTCGGGCACGGAGCCCGGCTTCACCGAGAGGACCGGGCAGGACGCGCCGAGCAGGATCCGCTGCGCGACGCTGCCCATCAGCAGCTTGCCGACCGGCGTACGCCGCCGCAGACCGACCACGACCAGCTTGGCGTCGAGCTGCTCGGCGGCGTCGAGGACGGCGCCGGCGACGTCCGGGTCGATCGACTGCCGGATCTCGTGCGGCCGGCCCGACTCGGTGAGCCGGCGCTCGAGCTCGGCGACCTGCTCCTCGAGGGCGTAGCGGTCGTCGACCAGGGTGTCGCCCCGGGAGGCGTTGACGACCACGACGCCGCGGTCGCGACGCTCGGCGTCGGCGAGCGCCCAGTCCAGCGCGACCGAGCCGTAGACGTCGGGCGCCCACGCCACGACCACCCAGCCACCTGCGGGAGTCTCACTCATCAGTCCACCAGCTCCTTCTCGTCCTCGACGTCGGCCGACTGCTCGGCCCGTGCCCGGACCCGGGCGATGAACGGCCGGCCCAGGATGAACAACGCGATCAGGATGTAGATGACCACCGCGAGCGGCTCGCTCAGCAACACACCGTAGTCACCGCCCGAGATCGTGAGCGCCTCACGCAGCTTGCTCTCCATCAGCGGCCCCAGGATGACGCCCAGGATCAGCGGCAGCACGGGCAGGCCGAAGCGGCGCATCATCAGCCCGAGCAGACCGAAGGCGACCAGCAGCGCGATGTCGAACGGGTCCAGGTTGGTGGCGTACGCACCCAGGCAGGCGAAGAACAGGATGCCTGCGTAGAGCTGCGGCCTCGGGATCCGCAGCAGCCGGGCCCACAGCGGCGCCAGCGGCAGGTTGAGCACCAGCAGCAGGGTGTTGCCGATCAGCAGGCTGGCCAGCAGCGTCCACACCAGATCGGCGTGCTCGGTCATCAGCTGCGGGCCCGGGGTGATGCCGTAACCCTGGAGCGCGGAGAGCATCACCGCGGCCGTGGCCGTCACCGGCAGGCCGAGAGCCAGCATCGGCACGAACATGCCGGCGGCCGAGGCGTTGTTGGCCGCCTCCGGCCCGGCGACACCCTCGATCGCGCCCCGGCCGAAGTCGCCGCGCTTGGAGAGCTTCCGCTCGGTCAGGTACGAGAGGAACGTCGGGATCTCCGCGCCACCGGCGGGAAGCGCGCCGAACGGGAACCCGAAGGCGGTGCCGCGCAGCCACGGCTTCCAGGAGCGGCCCCAGTCGTCGCGCCCCATCCAGGGCCGGCCGACCGGAACCACGTGCGCCGGGCGCCGGCGCAGGTGGGCGGCCACCCACAGGGCCTCGCCGAGGGCGAAGATGCCGACCGCGACGACGACGATGTCGAGCCGGTCGACGAGCTGGGTAACACCGAAGGTGAGCCGCGGCTGGCCGGTGTTGAGGTCGAGACCGACCAGGCCGATCGTCAGGCCGAGGAACAGCGCGGCGAAGCCACGCAGGGCCGAGGTGCCGAGCACCGTCGTGGTCATCACCAGGGCCAGGACCATCAGTGCGAAGTACGAGGGCGCACCCAGGTTGACGGCCACGTCGGCCAGGGCCGGCGAGAAGAAGGCCACCAGGATGGTGCCGATGGTGCCGGCAACGAACGAGCCGACCGCAGCGGTGGCCAGCGCCTGCGCGCCACGCCCCGCTCTGGCCATCCGGTTGCCTTCCAGCGCGGTCATCACCGAGGCGGACTCCCCCGGTGTGTTCAGCAGGATCGAGGTGGTGGAGCCGCCGTACATGCCGCCGTAGTAGAGGCCGGCGAACATGATGAACGCGCTGGTCGGCTCGAGCCGGTACGTCACCGGCAGCAGCAGCGCGATGGCCATCGCCGGCCCGATGCCGGGCAGTACGCCGACGAATGTTCCCAGCAGCACGCCGATGGCGGCGTAGAGCAGGTTCATCGGGGTCAGGGCGGACTCGAGTCCACCCATGAGAAGTTCGAGGTTCTCCATCAGTCAGTCCTCACAGGATCCCGTCGAGTACGCCAGGGGTGAGCGGGATGCCCAGACCGACGTAGAAGGCGTACCAGCTGGCGACCGAGAGGACGAGCCCGACTATCACGTCCCGCACGATCGTTCGGCTGCCGAGGCACCAGGCTGCGCCGGCGAACAGCGCCGCGCCCGAGATCGCCCAGCCGAGCAGGTTCACGGTCGCGACCGTGAACAGCAGGACCGCGACGAGCTTGAGGACCGTCAGCCAGTCGGCAGACGAGCTCAGGTCGACGTCCTCGCCCTCCTCGGGCTCAGGCTGGGAGCCGCGGGCGGTGGCGACCGCCAGCAGCACACCGACGACGACGAGGCCGGTGCCGATGATGTACGGGAAGACGCGGGGGCCGACCGGGTCGGCGAAGCCGACCTCCAGGCCGGTGGCGTCGATGACGGTGTAGATCCCGACGACGACCAGGAACAGGGCCAGGCCGTACTGGGCGACGTCGACCCGGCGCGCGGGGCTCTCGGGCTCGGGAGGTTGGGTTTCGGTTTCGTGGACGCTCACAGCAGATCCAGCTCCTTCAGGGTCGAGGCGACGCGCTGGTCCTGCTCGACCAGCAGGTCGTCGAAGTCGTCGCCGGTGATGAAGGCGTCGGTCCATCCGTTGTCCTTCAGCGCCTGCTGCCACTGCTTCGAGTCATGCATCCGGGTGAGCAGGTCGATCAGCTCCTGCCGGCGCTCGTCGCTGATGCCCGGCGGGGCGAGTACGCCGCGCCAGTTGAGGAAGACCAGGTCGATGCCGCTCTCGGTCAGCGTGGGTGCGTCGGCGAAGACGCCGGTGCCGCGCTCGTCGCCCGAGACGGCCAGGACCCGCAGCTCACCGGCCTCCACCTGGCCCTCGAACTCGGCGAGTCCGGAGAAGCCGACGTCGATCTTCTGACCAAGCAGCGCACTGGTGAGCGGGCCACCGCCGTCGTACGGGACGTACTTGACCTTCTTCGGGTCGATGCCGGCGGCTTCGGCCAGCTGCATCGGGAAGAGGTGGTCGGGGCCACCGGGCGAGGAGCCGCCGCCGGCCACGATGGACTCGGGGTCCTCGGCCCAGGCCTTCACCAGGTCGTCGATGGTCTTGAACGGCGAGTCGGCCGGAACCAGCACGCCCTCCTGCTCCTCGATGAGCTGGGCGATCGGGGTGGCGTCCTGGGGACGGGCGTCCACACCGAAGGAGTAGGTGGAGCCGACGACGCCCAGGCCGATGGTCATGAGCAGGTTGCCGTTGCCCTCCTCGCTCATCAGGCGGGACATCGCGACGGAGCCGCCGGCGCCCAGGATGTTGGTCACCTGGATGTCGCCACCGGTCATGTCGCCGCGATCGAGGACACCCACGGCCGCCCGGCCGGTCTGGTCATAGCCGCCGCCGGGGCTGTTCGGGATCCACATGTCGAGGTCTTTGGACTCCGCGCCACGGGTCACGCCGCAGGCCGATGCCGCGGCGAGCAGGCAGGTCACGAGCACGACGGCGAGGGCACGGGTACGGCGTATGCTCGCTGCCCGGACCCGCTGCAGCGGCAGCGGCGGTCGGGGCGGGGACTGCGATGTCGGCGTCGACAACGGCTGGCCTCCAGACTCAAGGGGATGAAACGGTCAGTGGCGATGGTCACAGCCCGGAGTGACCGCCGTCACCATTCGGCAACCAAAGGAGGTTGTGTAACTTGTGGCCACAGGGACCGCGCCGCCACCTGACGCTGGCCGGGCAGGTACTGCTGCTGCAGCTCTCGGTGCTGCTGCTCGTCGTCGTGGCGACCAGCATCGTCTCCCTGCGGCAGAGCGACGCCGACTTCCGTGACTCCCGCGAGGACCGGCTGCGCGCCGCCGCGGAGAGCCTGGCCGGGATCGCGGCGATCCAGGACGGACTGACCAGCAGCACCCCCGACCGGCAGGCCCTGGGCTTCTACCTGCAGACCCGGGCTGCCGACGCGGGCGCCGACACGGCCTACCTCACCGCGCTCGACGGCACGGTCCTCGTGGCCACCGACCCGACCCGGGTCGGCGAGACCCTCGACCTGGGCAGGCGCGAGACGAGCCGCGCCTGGTCCGGCGACATCGACGACGCCGGCCGCCGGGCGATCGCCGCCCAGGTCCCGGTGTACGGCGGAGGCTCGACGGGTGCGGACGCCGAGGCGCCGCGTCCGGTCGGCGTGGTCGTCGTGACCGAGGACTACCCGCCGCTGACCGAGCGCCTCGCCCGCACCTGGGCCGATGCCCTCACGGTGCTCCTGGCCGGTCTTGCGCTCGGCGTGCTGGGGTCGTGGCTGCTGGCGCGGCTGATCAAGCGGCGTACGCGTGGGCTGGAGCCGCGCGACATCGCCGCCCTCGCCGACCACCGCGAGGGCCTGCTGCGCTCGATCCGCGAGGGGGTGCTGGCCGTCGGCGCCGACGGGCGGGTCAGCCTGATGAGCGACAGCGCCCGCGAGCTGCTCGGGCTGACCTCGGACCCGACCGGACACCGGCTCGACGAGCTCGACCTGCCCGCCGAGACGCTCGCCCTGCTGAGCGGGCCAGAGGAGGTGCACGACGCGCCGCTGGTCGCCGGTGAGCGGGTGCTGGTGCTCAACCGCAACCGAGTCCACCACGACGGCCGACCCGCCGGCACCGTCACCACGCTGCGCGACCGCACCGAGCTGGTGGCGCTGCAGAGCGAGCTCAACGCCCGCGAGAGCGTCACCGAGACCCTGCGGGCGCAGACCCATGAGTTCAGCAACCAGCTGCACACCATCACCGGGCTCCTCGAGCTGGAGGAGTACGCCGAGGTGGGCCAGTTCGTCACCGGGCTGACCGCACGCCGGGCGGCACTGAGCGACCACATCACCTCCCGGATCGACGACCCCGCGGTGGCCGCGCTGCTCATCGCCAAGGCCAGCCTGGCCGCCGAACGACGGGTCAGCATCGATCTGGAGACGTCGAGCGCGCTGCCGCGGCTCACCCCCGACGGGTCGGCCGACGTGGTCACCGTCCTCGGCAACCTGGTCGACAACGCCGTCGACGCCGCTGCGCTGGTCGGGCCGCTCGACGGTCGGGTCGGCGTACGCCTGACGACCGAGGGCGAGACCGTGACCGTCCGCGTCTCCGACACCGGCGGCGGTGTGCCGGCCGAGCGGCTGCCCGAGATCTTCCGGCGCGGATTCAGCACCAAGCCGCGCGACGCCAGCGGCCGCGGTGTCGGGCTCGCGCTGGTGCAGCTGGTGTGCCGCGCACGCGGCGGCGAGGTCGAGGTGGAGAATAGCGGGTCGGCGGAGCGCCCCGGAGCGGTCTTCATCGCGACCCTGCCGGGCGCCGCGCCGCTCGCCCCACCCACCACCGCTGCCCCCGAGGAGGCCCGATGACGTCCGCACCGGAGCTCACCGTGCTCGTCGTCGAGGACGACTTCATGGTGGCCTCGATCCACACCCGCTTCGTGGAGCGCGTCGACGGGTTCCGCGTCGTCGGCGTGGCCGCGACCGGCTCCCAGGCGCTCGAGGAGACCGCCCGCCTCTCCCCCGACGTGCTGCTGCTCGACGTGCACCTTCCCGACTTCAGCGGCATCGAGCTGCTGCGCCGGCTGCGCGGACGCGGCGACGACGCCGACGTCATCGTCATCACCGCCGCCCGCGAGGCCGACACGGTGCGGGCCGCCGCGGCCGGTGGCGCCGCCCACTACGTGGTCAAGCCGTTCCCGTTCGAGGACCTCGCCGCCCGCCTCGACGACGTACGCCGCTCCCGCGAGGCGCTCGCCCGGATCGGGCAGCGGGCGGAGGGAGCCGAGGGTGCCGAGCACCGCGACGAGGTCCAGGCCGGCATCGACGAGGTCTTCAGCCACCAGGGCACACGCGAGACTCGTGAGCGGCTGCCGAAGGGGCTCAGTGCCGAGACCGCTCGGGCGGTGCTGGCCGCGCTGACCGAGTCCGGTGAGCTCAGTGCCACCGAGTGCGCCGACGCGATCGGAGTCTCCCGAGTGAGCGCGCGCCGCTATCTCGAGCACTTCGCGAGCACGGGCCGGATCGGCGTACGTCTCAACTACGGCACCGCCGGGCGACCCGAGCGGCGCTACCGCGCGGGCGACGCCTGAGGCTCCTGCCTCAGGCGGACTCGCGGATCACCAGCCTCGTCGGGAGCACGACCGAGGCCTCGACCTCCTCCCCCGCCACCAGGCGGAGGATCTGCTCGGCGAGGCGGGTGCCGATCTCATGGATCGGCTGGTGCACCGTCGTCAGCGGCGGGTCGGTGAACCGCGCCGCCTCGACGTCGTCGAACCCGATCACCGCCACGTCGTCGGGCACCCGGCGGCCGACCCGGCGCAGCGTACGCAGGGCGCCGTCGGCCATCAGGTCGGAGGCCGCGAAGACGGCGTCGATGCCGGGATCGCGCTGCAGCAGCCGCTCCATCGCGTCGATGCCCGACTGGCGCATGAAGTCGCCCTCCTCGACCAGCGGGACCGCCCCGGACAGAGCTCGGAGACCGGTGAGGTAGCCCGCCAGGCGCTCGCGCCCGGCGACCATGTCCTGCGGCCCGGCGATGGTCGCGATCCGGCGCCGGCCGAGACCGACGAGGTGGTTCATCGCCGCTTCGACGCCGCTGGCGTGCTCGACGTCGATGAACGGCACCGTCGCCTCACCCAGCGGCCGCCCGCTGGTGACGACCGGGACGCCCGCCGCCCGTAGCTCCTCGGGCAGGGTGTCGGCGCCGTGCATCGAGGCCAGCACGACACCGTCGACGGTGCGGCCGTGCACGTAGCGCAGGATCCGGTCGTGGCTCGACTGCGTCGAGGCGAGCAGCAGCACCAGCTGCTTGTCCGCCTTCTCCAGCGCCTCCCCGACACCCCGGATCACGCCGGGGAAGAAGGCGTCGTCGGAGAAGACCCGGGTCGCGGACTCCGGCAGGATCAGGGCGATGGAGTCCGTACGCTGCGTCACCAGGCTCCGCGCCGCCGGGTTCGGCACGTAGCCGAGGTCGGCGATGGCCCGGCGGATGCTCTCGGCGACGTCGGGGCGCACGGTCGTGGAGCCGTTGACGACGCGCGAGACCGTCGCTCGCGAGGCCCCGGCCGCCCGCGCCACCGTCTCCAGCGTCGGCCGGCCGGCCGGGGTCTCGTTCATGAGTGGAACCTATCGCCTCCCGCTCACCGGGAGAACGTGAACCAGTTGAGGTTGACGAAGTCGGCCGGCTGGCCGCTGGTGAACCGCAGGAACACCGTGTGCGTGCCAGTCACCCCGCTGATGCTGCCCGGGACCGTACGCCAGCTCTGCCAGCCTCCGGTGTTGGCCACCGAGAAGCTGCCGATCGGGGCGTTGTTCACGTTGTCGAGGCGTACCTCGACCAGGCCGCTGACCCCCGCGGGCGCGCCGGAGGCGACCCGCGCGGAGAACGTACGGGCGGCGCTCGAGCCGAAGTTCACGCCGTCGTAGCGGAGCCAGTCGCCGTTGCCGAGGTAGCCGACGTTCTGACCGCCACCGGTGTCGGTGGTCGCCTCGGTCTGGGTGCCGCTCTGGGCGTTGTAGGACTCGGCCTGGATGGTCGAGTAGGCGTCCCGGTTGCCCGGGGCGGGCGGGTCGGTCGGCTCGGTGGTGCCACCGCCCTTGGAGTAGACCGCGACGTAGTCGACCAGCATCGGCACGCCGGAGGCGGTCGCCGAGGTCGGGTTGCCGGGCCAGCCGCCGCCGATCGCGACGTTGAGGATGATGAAGAAGCCGTGGTTGGTGGCGTTGTTCCAGGTCGTCGCGTCGACCTGGTCCGAGCGGACCGTGTGGTAGAGCGTGTTGTCGACGTAGAACCGGATCTGCTGCGGGCTGGTGCTGCGGTCCCACTCCATCGCGTAGGTGTGGAACGACGACTGGCAGGTCGAGCCCGGGCAGCCCTGGAGGGTCCCGCCGAGGCCGGTGGTCTCGTTGCACGGGCCGCCGGGCGAGGTGCCGCAGTGCAGCGTGCCCCACACCTGGTTGGCGCCGTTGACGTTCTCCATGATGTCGATCTCGCCGATGCCCGGCCAGTTCCAGTAGTTGCCGCGGAAGGGCTCTCCCAGCATCCAGAACGCAGGCCAGATGCCCTGGGCGGCCGCGCCGGTGATGTTCGGCATCTGGATGCGACCCTCGACGCGGAGCACGCCGCCGGAAGGCGGCTGGAAGTCGGTACGGGTGGTCTCGATGCGCCCGGAGGTCCAGTTGCCGGCGCCGTCGCGGATCGGCTTGATGACGAGGTTGCCGTTGCCATCCTGGTAGACGTTCTGGGTGCTGTCGCTGTGGTAGGCGATCTCGCCGGTGCCCCAGTTGGCGGCGCCGCCGGGGTAGGAGTGGCCGATGTCGTACATCCAGTTGTTGGTGTTGATCCGCGACCCGGCAGCGCCGGTGAAGTCGTCGCTCCACACCTTCGTCCAGCCGGCCGGGGTGCCCGGCTCCGACGCCTCCGACGCCTGCCCGAACGATGTCAGCGGGATCGCCACCGCGACCACGCCGGCCGCGATCACAGCGGCTCCTAATGCCTTGAGACTTCTCATGATGACTCGCTTCCCGATGAATGAGCGATGAGTCTGGCGACTCGTGAGAGCGCTCTCTCGAGTGTCATGGTCCCAAAGCGGATGTGACCCGCGTCACCAAATCCCGATCTCTTTAACAACCCGCCGAGTCGGCGCGTTCTGACCGAAAACAGCGCCGAGTCGGCTCGTCATGACGAGCCGACTCGGGGTGCGTGGCGTGCTAGTTGGCGGTGTAGGTGCGCTGAGCGGCTTCGCCGGTCTTGCCGAGGGCCTTGGCCTTGCCGTCGCCGACGGCGACCTTGAGAGAACCGTCGGAGGTCTGTACGCGCAGGGGCGGGGTGACCTGGAGCGACTTGGACTCGCCGAAGGCGAGGTCACCGCTGAAGACGACCTTGCCGCGCGAGTCGCGGACGACCACGTGGGCACCGCCACCTGCGGCGGAGACGGTCACCGCTACGGGCGAGGACTTGCCGTAGGGGCTGTCGGTGCCGGCGGAGCCGTCAAGCTGGATCGCTCCAGCCTCGGGCTCGTGCTGGGTGCCGTCGATGACCAGGCGCGCGACCGACCAGACCAGGATGACCGCCATCACCGCGGCGACCAGGACCGACCAGGACGGACCGCCACGCATCCGCCGGACAGGGCGGATCGCCGCGCTGTGGGCGAGCTCGGCCTCGAAGACGGCGCGCGGGCTGACCGGGCCGGAGGCGTACTTCTCGTCATAGGTGCGCAGCAGCGGCGCGACCTCGATGCCGAGGACCCGGGCCAGCGTGCGCAGGTGGCCACGGGCGTAGAAGTCGCCGCCGCAGGGGCCGAAGTCGTCGACCTCGATCGCCTCGATGACGTGCGGACGGATCCGGGTCCACTCGGCCAGGCCGTCCATGTCCAGGGCCAGCCGGCGGCGGGCCGCGGCGATCTCGGCACCGATCTCGGGGACCTTGGTCGGCACCACCTCTGTGGGCTCGTCGTCGACACCATCGATCGCGAGCGCCTTGACCCCCTCGTCGGGCACCGGGATCGGACGTACGCCCTCGGGCTCGGAGTCCTCGACGTCCTCGTCGACATCCGCGTCCTCGATGTCCGCGTCGGCGAACGCGGCCTCTGCCAGGTCCAGCTGGAGCGCGTTCGCACCGTGGACGGCGATGGTCTCCTGCGGCTCCTCGGGCACGTAGCGCACATCCACCCGGACCGCCGTCGAGGGCTCGCGCAGCGGTGCGACCGGCTCCGCCTTCACCTCGGGCTCGGGGTCGGTCTTCGGCGTCGTCTCGTCCTGGTTCGTGTCCCGGTCCACCTGGTCCTGCTCCGCCTCGTCCACCACGTCTGCGGCATTGATATCAGGCTCGTCCAAGACCCGGAGCATCCGGGGGTTGGTGTCTCCGGCCTGCTCGGAGAGGGGCGGGCGGACCGCGGTGTCACCGTCGTCCGAGGCGGCATCGGCAGTGTGGTCTTCGGTGCTCTCGTCGGTGTCCGACTCCGGCTCGTCCGCCTCGAGCGCAGGGTCGATCTCGACGACCTCGACGCCGTCGGCGGCGACGATCGCGATCGCCTCGGTGACGTCGTCACCGGCGCCCAGGACGCGGGTGGAGAGGCCGAGCGGAAGCGAGAACGGGAGGCCGTAGAGGCGCTCGGTCAGCATCGCCTGGCGCCGGGCGGTCGGCGAGAGCTCATCGAGCACCTCGTCCTCGTCGTGCAGCAGCACGCCGATGCGGCCGTCCTTCCAGAACCGCTCGATACCGTCCGGACGCGGGGTGTGCTCGACGGACTCGATCTTCGACCACGGGATGCCCTGCCAGGTCTGGCCGAAGCGGAGGCGTACGCCCTGCTCGTCGACGAGCAGCAGCGGCATCCGGGAGTCCCAGGCGGTCCAGCCCTGCACCGCCGCGACGGCGAGCAGGATCAGGCCGACCAGGTAGCCCTCGATGCCGCCGCGCAGCACGAAGGCGATGCCGACGAGCAGCGACGCGAGCGCCACCACCAGCGCGAGGCGGCCGTTGCGGCGTACCTCGACGACGTCGACATCATGGGTCTCGACGGTCTCGGCAGAGTCGACTGTCTCGGCAGGGTCGGCGGTCTCGACCGCCGGTGAATTCTCGCTCACATCTCCCCCTGGATCGTTGCGATGACGCCGTCGATCTCGTCCGGCTTGACGAGTACGTCGCGTGCCTTGGAGCCCTCGGAGGGACCGACCACGCCGCGCGACTCGAGGATGTCCATCAGGCGGCCGGCCTTGGCGAACCCGACGCGGAGCTTGCGCTGCAGCATCGAGGTCGACCCGAACTGGGTCGAGACGATCAGCTCGATCGCCTGGATCACCAGGTCCATGTCGTCGCCGATGTCATCGTCCAGCACCCGCTTGGATTCCGCCGGGGCGGTCACGTCCTCGCGGTAGGACGGTTCGAGCTGGCCCTTGACCGACTTCACGACCGCGTTGATCTCGCTCTCCGAGACCCACGAGCCCTGCACACGGATCGGCTTGGAGGAGCCCATCGGCAGGAACAGCCCGTCACCCTGGCCGACCAGCTTCTCCGCACCCGGCTGGTCGAGGATGACGCGCGAGTCGGCCAGCGACGAGGTCGCGAAGGCGAGCCGCGAGGGCACGTTGGCCTTGATCAGACCCGTGACCACGTCGACCGAGGGCCGCTGCGTGGCCAGCACCAGGTGGATGCCGGCGGCACGGGCGAGCTGGGTGATACGTACGACCGCGTCCTCGACGTCGCGCGGGGCGACCATCATCAGGTCGGCGAGCTCGTCGACGATGACCAGCAGGTAGGGGTAGGGCGACAGGACCCGCTCGGAGTCGGGCGGAAGCTGCACCTTCCCGGCGCGTACGGCCTTGTTGAAGTCGTCGACGTGACGGAAGCCGAAGTTGGCCAGGTCGTCGTAGCGCATGTCCATCTCGCGTACGACCCAGGCCAGCGCCTCGGCGGCCTTCTTCGGGTTGGTGATGATCGGCGTGATCAGGTGCGGCACGCCCTCGTAGGAGTTGAGCTCGACCCGCTTGGGGTCGACCATGATCATCCGCACCTCGTCGGGCGTGGCCCGCATCAGCACCGAGGTGATCATCGAGTTGATGAAGGACGACTTACCCGAACCGGTCGCACCCGCGACCAGCAGGTGGGGCATCTTGGCCAGGTTGGCGACCACGAAGCCGCCCTCGACGTCCTTGCCGACACCGGTGATCATCGGGTGATGGTCGCCACGCGCGGCGTTGGAGCGCAGCACGTCACCGAGGGTGACGATCTCCTTGTCGCTGTTGGGGATCTCCACGCCGACGGCGGACTTGCCGGGGATCGGCGAGAGGATGCGTACGTCCGCGGAGGCCACCGCGTAGGCGATGTTCTTCTGGATCCCGGTGATCTTCTCGACCTTCACGCCGGAGCCGAGCTCCACGATGTAGCGGGTGACCGTCGGGCCGCGGGTGTAGCCGGTGACCGCGGCGTCGATGTTGAACTCCTCCAGCACCGCCTGGAGCCGGTTGACGATGTCGTCGGAGGCCTTGGACCGGGCCTTGTGCGGCGAGCCGGGCTTGAGCAGGTCGCTGCCCGGGAGCGTGTAGGTCACGTCGCCCGCGAGCATCAGCTGCTCGACGCGCTGGGGCAGCTCGGCGTGCGGCGGCGGCTCGAGGTCGCGCCGCTTGCCGGGCTTCGGGGCCGTGTCCGCGACCGCGGGCATGAGGCCCGCCGCGTCGCTGGGCACTGCCTCGTCGGGCTGGGTGTCGGCGTCCGGGTCCTCGTCGAGGGCGAGCGCGATGTCGAGCCCGTCCTTCTTGCGCTTCTTCTTCGGCTTCTCCTCCTCGAGGAGCGGCGTCTCGTAGGGCTCGAAGCCCTCCGGGTCGAAGGTGTCGTCGTCGGCGAAGAGCTTGTTGCCCCGGCGCACCCGCCGGAGGTTGGTGCCGCTCTCGCTCATCTCCTCGGCCGGGGTCAGGCCCAGCGCCCGGTCGCGCAGCCCCACCAGGCGGCTCGGGACCTGGTAGAGCGGGGTCCCGGTGATCACCAGGATCCCGAAGACGACGAGAAGGGACAGGAGTACGACGACCACGGCCGTCGAGCGCATGACGTCGAGCAGCAGGCTGGCCACGACGTAGCCGATCGCGCCACCGGCCCACTGCAGCTCGGTGCTGTCGCCCGAGGTGGGCTGCGGGTTGCCGTTGGCGATCTGGATGATGCCGAGCGTGGCCATCAGGAACGCGGCCCAGCCGATCGCGAGCCGGCCGACCGGGGCGGCGTTGACCGGGTCGCGCATCAGCCGGGCACCGGCGACGACGAGCGCGACCGGCACCAGCCAGCCGACCTTGCCGACGACGCCGGCCACGGCGATGCGTACCACGTCGAAGAACTGCCCGCCGAGCTGGAACCAGACGCCGGCGGCGACGAGGACGGAGAGGCCGATCAGGAACAGGCCGACGCCGTCACGCCGGTGCTCCGGCTCGAGGTCACTGGCGGCCTGGCCACCGACGCGGAAGATGGCCGCCACTCCCCCGGCGATCGCCAGCCACAGGCTCGCGATGGTCGAGAAGATGGCGTCGAAGAGGACCGCGATCGGGCTGGGCCCGTTGCGTACGGCACGAGGTGGCGTACGGTTCGTCGTCTTCCGGTTGGTCGATTTTGCGGCGGGACGGCGCTTGTTCTGGCCCTTGTTCGGCGCTGCCTTTGAGCGGGCCCGGCTCGTGGCCGTTGCTCGCTTTGTCGTGGTCGTACTCCGGGGACGGGTGCTCTTGGTGGTGGTCGAGCTCCGCGAACCCGGCGGGGAAGACGTACGGGTCGCCATACAAGCAGGGTATTTGACCGAGCGGCCTGGCTCCGGGACCCCATGGGGGTGTGTTGCATCGGTGTAGTTTGCCGCCATGCAGAGCCTCGCAGTCCTCATCGCCCTTCTCGCCGCCGCCGATGCCGTGGCGGACTGGACCTGTGTGTGGTTCGGTTGGAGGCGGATCCACTACGTCACCAAGCCCCTGGTGATGGTGGGGCTGATGGTGTTGGTGGGACTCGTCGGCGACGGCGAGCCGGCAGCGTGGTGGCTGATCGTCGCGCTCTTCTTCGGGATGCTCGGCGACATCTCGATGATCGGGTCCTCGGCGCGGCGGTTCCTCGGCGGCGTGGCGCTCTTCTTCGTCGGCCACCTGGCGTACGCCGTGACCTTCCTCGCCCTCGGCCTGGAGACCCCCGCGTGGTCCTGGGCCGGGATCGCGGTCGCGGTCGTGCTGGCGATCCCGATGGGCCGAGTGCTCCGGGGCGCCCGGGAGATGGGCGGCGCGCCGATGGCGGCGGCCCTGACTGCGTACTCCCTGGTGATCGCCACCATGCTCGTTCTGGGCTGGCTGACCGGGAGCGTGTGGATCGCGGCGGGCGCGACGATCTTCGTCGTCAGCGACACCCTGATCGGCCTCAACCTCGCCGAGCACGGCAACGAGCCGCCGCGCCTGACCAACGTGCAGATCATGGTGACCTACCACGTCGGCCAGGCGCTGATCACGGCTGGCGTGCTTCTAGCGCTCGCCTAGGCCTCAATGACTACGGGAACGATCATCGGACGGCGACGGTGGGTGCTGGAGACCCAGCGCCCGAACGTACGCCGGATGGCCTGCTGCAGCTGGTAGGTGTCGGTCGCACCCTCCGAGATGGCCCGGTTGACCGCCTTGACGATCGGCTGCTTGATCGGCTCGAAGGCGTTGTCGGGCCACACATGGCCGCGGGCGTGGATCTCGGGGCCGCTGGCGACGGTGCCCTTGACCGAGTCGACCACGACGACGATCGAGACGAAGCCCTCCTCGGACAGGATCCGGCGGTCCTTGAGCTCGGACTCGGTGACGTCCCCGACGGTGGTGCCGTCGACGAAGACGTAGCCGCACTCGACCTTGCCCGCGATCTCGGCCTTGCCGTCGATGAGGTCGACGACGACGCCGTCCTCGGCGTAGACGACGCTCTCGACGCCGGTCTGGCGGGCCAGGTCACCGTTGGCGAGCAGGTGACGCACCTCGCCGTGGACGGGCATCACGTTGCGTGGGCGGACGATGTTGTAGCAGTAGAGCAGCTCGCCGGCGCTCGCGTGGCCCGAGACGTGCACGAGGGCGTTGCCCTTGTGGACCACGTTGGCGCCCAGACGGGCGAGCCCGTTGATCACCCGGTAGATCGAGTTCTCGTTGCCCGGGATCAGGCTGCTGGCCAGCAGGACGGTGTCGCCCGGCTCGATGTGCACGAAGTTGTGGGTGCCGTTGGCGATGCGGGACAGCGCCGACATCGGCTCGCCCTGGGAGCCGGTCGAGACCATGACGACCTTCTCCGGCGGCAGGTCGGCGAGCTCCTTGGCGTCCACGATGACGTCCTCGGGCACGTGCAGGTAGCCCAGGTCGGAGGCGATCTGCATGTTGCGGACCATCGACCGACCGACGTACGCCACCTTGCGGCCGTGCGCAACAGCGCTGTCGAGCACCTGCTGGACGCGGTGCACGTGGGAGGCGAAGCAGGCCACGATGATGCGCTGGTCGGACTCGCGGAAGACCTGCTCGATCGCCGGCGCGATCTTCTTCTCGGCGGTCGTGAAGCCGGGGACCTCGGCGTTGGTGGAGTCGGTGAGGAACAGGTCCACACCCTCCTCGCCGAGCCGGGCGAACGCGCGCAGGTCGGTGATCCGGCCGTCCAGCGGCAGCTGGTCCATCTTGAAGTCGCCGGTGTGGAGCACGAGCCCGGCCCCGGTGCGGATCGCGACCGCGAGCGCGTCGGGGATGGAGTGGTTGACGGCGACGAACTCGAGCTCGAACGGCCCGAAGGAGATCGTGTCGCCCTCGCTAACCTTGTGCTGGACGGTCTCGCGCAGGCGGTGCTCGCGCAGCTTGGAACTCAAAAAGGCCAGGGTCAGCTCGGAGCCGACCAGCGGGATGTTCTGGCGCTCCCTGAGGAGGTAGGGCGTCGCGCCGATGTGGTCCTCGTGACCGTGGGTCAGGACCAGCGCCTCGATGTCGCCGAGCCGGTCACGGATCGGTCCGAAGTCGGGCAGGATCAGGTCGACCCCGGGCTGCTGCTCTTCGGGGAAGAGCACGCCGCAGTCGACGATCAGCAGCCGGCCGTCGTACTCGAAGACGGTCATGTTGCGGCCGACCTCGCCGAGGCCGCCGAGAGGGGTGACCCGCAGGCCGCCCTTGGGGAGCTTGCCGGGTTCGGTCAGCTCCGGGTGTGGGTGAGACAAAGGCATTCCTTCTAGAGAAGGCCAGAGGCCTCCAGCCCGGCTCGCAGCGCTTCGACCTCGTCATCGTCGAGAGCCACCAGGGGCCCTCGTACGTTGCGGTTGTCGATCACGCCGGTCAGCTCGAGAGCGGCCTTGGCAGTGGTGGCTCCGTAGTTCGGGACGCCCATGATGGCGTCGATCGCGGGGAGCATCCGCGCATAAGTCTTGCGGGCGGTCTCGATGTCGCTCGCCGCGAAGGCGTCGATCATCGTCCGCGTCTGGTCGCCAAGCACGTGGGCGGCGACGCTGATCACGCCGACGGCGCCGTGCGCCAGCCAGGCGAGGGTGAGCGCGTCGTCACCGGAGTAGATCGAGTAGCCGAGGTCGAGCAGCCTGGTGCCGCGCGGGAAGTCGCCGGCGGCCTCCTTGACCGCGACGACGGTGTCCCAGGTGATCGCCTCGCGGTAGGTGTCGAGGGTGATCGGGGAGCCGGTGCGGCCGGGAACGTCGTAGAGGATGACCGGGGTGTCGGTCGCGGAGACGACGGTGCGGAAGTGCTCGCGGATGCCGCGCTCGCCCGGCTTGTTGTAATAGGGCGTCACCAGCAGCAGGCCGTCGGCGCCGATCGACGCCGCCTGCTTGGCGAGCTCGACGGTGTTGCGGGTGTCGTTGGTGCCGATGCCGGCCACGATCTTGGCGCGGTCGCCGACGGCGTCCTTGACCGCGGCCAGGATCTCGCCGTCCTCGGCCGGAGTGGTGGTCGGCGACTCGCCGGTGGTGCCGGAGACGACGATGCCGTCGTGGCCGTGGTCGACCAGGTGCTTGGCGACTTTCTGGGTCTGCTCCAGGTCGACCGAGCCATCGTCGTTGAACATCGTGACGAGTGCTGAGAGCACGGTGCCGAAGGGAGCATCAGTCATGGCGTACAGACTATCGTCAGACGCGCGGCATGACCTCGTCGGCTACGAGTGCGAGATGGTCGAGATCGCTCAGGTCGAGCACCTGAAGGTAGATGCGGGCCGCGCCGACGTCCTCGAACCGCTTGATCTTGGCGACCACCTCGTCCGGAGTGCCCGCCAGACCGTTCTCACGCAGCTCGGCGGGCTCGCGGCCGATCGCCCGCGCACGGCGGGCGATCTCGTCCTCGTCGCGGCCGACGCAGAGCACCTGGGCGGCGGAGTAGATGATCGAGTCGTCCCGGCCGGCCGCCTCCACGAAGCGCCCGACGTTCTCGAACAGCGCCAGGGACTCCTCGACGGAGACGAAGGCGGCGTTGAACTCGTCGGCGAACGTCGCGGCCAGCGTCGGCGTACGCTTCTTGCCGCCGCCGCCCACGATCACCGGGATCGAGCCGGCGTGGCCACGGGTCTGGATCGGCTTCGGCAGGCCCGGGCTCTCCTTGATCGTGTAGTGCTTCCCGTTGAAGTCGAAGGTCTCCCCCGGCTCGGTCGCCCACAGCCCGGTGATGATCTCGAGCTGCTCCTCCAGCCGGTCGAACCGCTCCCCCAGGGCGGGGAACGGGATCCCGTACGCCTCGTGCTCCTGCTCGAACCAGCCCGCCCCCAGGCCGAGCTCGACCCGGCCCTCGGACATGTCGTCCACGTTGGCGGCCTGGATGGCCAGCACGCCCGGGAGGCGGAAGGTCGCCGAGGTGACCAGTGTGCCGAGCCGGATCGTGCTCGTGTCGCGGGCCAGGCCGGCGAGCGTCGTCCACGCGTCGCTCGGACCGGGCAGTCCGTCGACCGAGCCCATCTTCAGGTAGTGGTCGGAGCGGAAGAACGCCCCGAACCCCAGCTCCTCGGCCTTCTGGGCGACAGCGAGGATGTCGGCGTAGGACGCCCCCTGCTGGGGCTCGGTGAAGATGCGTAGCTCCATGCCGTTTACCTTAGAGGGGCGAGACACCTACTCGCGCGTCAGGGAGCGGAGCAGGGCCATGGAGCCCAGTTCGCGACGCTCGCGATCTGCTGCCACCTGCGCCTGATAGTGGACGCTCAACGGGTCGGCGCGCGGCGATGTCGTCACCGGCGCTCCCCAGATCGTCCAGGTCGGGCCGTTCTCGATCGGGAGCCAGGTGTCGGCGAAGTCGGCTGCCCAGTCCCTGGGCGGTTCGAGGCGTAGGTCGGCCCTGTCGAGGCCGACGAGGTCGGCGGTGAAGACCGCCCAGGCGCCGAGTGTGGCCACCATGGGAAGAGGTCTGCGGGCACCGATCTGGAACGCGGTCAGCAGCGGCAGGTGCCAGCCGGTCGCGATCACAGCGGCCTGCTCCTCCCACGTGGCGCTCAGATCGAGCGCTCGCTGCCTCCCGACACGGGCGATGAACGGCTGCCAGCGGTTCAGCGACTCCTCCGCGCACCGCGGCCGGGCCAGCAGCTCCTCGAGCAGCTCGGCGTCATAGAAGTACGCTGACCCGACCCGATGGCGGGGTCCGGCCAGCCCGGCGCGCAGCACGCGCTTCGCCTGGTTCTCGCCGAGAAGATGAACCTCGGCGAGCCGGGCCACGGCGTCGGGAGTGGAGAGCCACATGGAACGAACGTATGCGTGAGCACCGACAGTTCTGGGTGGTGGAGCTCGACGAAAGCTCGCCGATCTTCGCTATGACAGAGGGTCCGAGTACGGCGGGGTCGGTGTGGAAGCGGCCGAGCGTGACGGCCATAGGGAAGCCCGCCTCTTCCTCTTCCTGCCAGAGTCGGTCGAGC
>NZ_JBEXJF010000030.1:0-62945 GCF_040608935.1 Nocardioides sp. NPDC004968 | reverse complement strand
CGGGCTCACCGGCACCGAACCTGCCAACCCCGAATACCGCATCGCCGACGACGTCCGCTGGGCCATGTCGATCTCCCCGTCGTACCCAGGCTCAGCGGCTGTCGGTGTCGAGGCCGGTCGCCAGATCACCGCATTCGACCAGGATCACCCGGTGCGACTTCAGGTAGGGCTTGGCGCCCTGGTCCCCGACCGCGGCCGCCATGATGCCCGGCCAGTGTTCGCGGCCGAGCAGCACCGGATGCCCGGGAACGCCCGAGTACGCCGCGCGCGCCAGGCCGGTGGTCGGGCCCGCCGAGACCACCCGGGAGACCACATCGGCCCCGACGTCAGGCAGGTCGACGAGGTGAACGACGGCAACCTCGGTATCCGGCCCGAGAGCAGCCAGGCCGACCCGCAGCGAAGCCCCCATCCCCTCGTCCCAGTCCTCGGCGACGACGACCCGCTGACCGGTCGGGAGCATCGCCCGCGCCTCGTCGGCCGCGGCGCCGAGCACGACGAGTACGTCGTCGCAGCCGCCCTCGCGCAACACCTCGATCGACCGCACCAGCCAGTCGTCGACCAGCGCCTTGGGCATGCCCATCCGCCGCCCCGCGCCGGCGGCCAGGAGCAGGCCGGCGACCGCCGTCACTTGAACGCGGCGGTGTAGAGCTTCTGCAGCTTCGCGCTCTTGACGTCGCTGTAGCCACAGCCGATGACCTTGGCATCGCCCTTGGCAGCGACCAGGTAGTTCTTGCCCTTCTCGAACTCGGGCATCGGGATCGTGCTCGGCGCGGGCAGCATGATCCGGACGGTGTCGGTGCCACCGACTCCGTCGGCGTACATCCACGTCTTCACCCGCAGCACGGCCTCGCTCTCGCTCACGCTCTCCGCGGTGCCCTCGAAGGCGAGCGCGGCGTTCTGGGAGAGCCACTTCGAGGTCGGCGGGATGCATCGGGCGGCGTCCGCGACGACGGTCAGCTCGGTCGCGCCTGCGCCTCCGGCGGGAGCGGATGGCGAGGGGACCGGTGCGGTCTCGGTGACCGTGGCGATCGGCGACGGGGGTGCGGCGTCGGGGTCCTCAGCAGTGTCGTCGGAGCTGAGCAGGCCGAAGGAAGCGACGATCGCGACGAGCACGACCGCGGCGGCGATCACGGCTGCGACCCATCGCCACGGTGACCGCGGCCGCTGCATCCCGGTCTTCGGTCCGAGGTCGACACTCATGCCAACATCATGCCTCATCACTGGGTGCCATCCGGGGACCCCGTCGGCCACCTGCACGTTGACACACGCAGGCGGGGCCCTGGCTTCGAAGAGCCCTGACCCCGCCCGCCGCTGCAGAACTTCACCCGGATATTCCCTTGGGCTTCAAAGCCCCCCAGATCCAGACGCTTCCCCGCAGTCGGCCACTGTGTGGAGCACCAATGTTGCGTTACCGAGCTGTTGTCGAGACAGTGTCGAAAGTCCCCAAAAGAATGGGACCGCTGGGCCCCTCCTCATCGCCTGATCAGGTCATGCCAGATGACGATCGAGGAACCCGACGACCCGCCGGATCGAGAGGTCCCACTGCGGCGCGAAGGCGTGCTGCTCCCCGGGGTAGACCCACAGTCGCTGGCGTACGCCCGCGGTCTCCATCAGGTCCCGGGTGGTGTAGGCCCACCTGATCGGGCAGGACTCGTCATTGGTCCCGTGGTGCATCTGGACCGGGACCTCGATGCGGTCGAAGTACGTCCGCGCCGACAGCCCCTCCCAGAACTCCGGCTCCGTCTCGGGATCGCCGTGCTGCCGGTAGAGCCGGGCCACCTCGTCGGGCCGCGACGGCACCGCCCACCGGTTGATGTTGTCGACGATGTCGGAGGAGACCGACGCGTACGTCACCCCGGCCCGCACCAGCCCCGGCTGGGCGACGAGCGCGTTCATCACCACTCCCCCACCCATGGAGCGGCCGAGCAACGCGGTGCGGTCGGGGTCGACGTACGGAAGTCGCTTCATCGCCTGGACGGCGTTGATGGTGTCGCGGGTGTAGCCGAGTCGGCTCTCGTCCTCCTCGGTTCCTTCCGGGATGGGGGACGATCCGGCGTGACCGCGGTAGTCGGTGTGCAGGACGACGTAGCCCTCCCGCGCCAGCCGGTCCTGCTCCCGCTTCAGCCCCTGCCCGGTGACGTAGATGTCGGTGTCGATGTGACCGTGCGCGAAGACCACCCCTGGGAACGGACCGGCGCCCCGCGGCCGGAAGAGCACCCCGGTGATCGTCAGCGGACCGCTCGGGTAGCTGACCTCGAAGCGCCGGTACGCATCCGTGCTCCCCGACTCCCGCAGCACCTTCACCTCGCCGCCCGGGAAGTCCTCCCGCATCAGCTGCGGGAGCGAGACCTTGTCGGCCACAGGTGGGAGCGTCTCCGACGGGCTCGGAGAGGGTGAAGAGGGTGGCGCCGAGGTCGACGGTGTCGCTGCGCGGGACGAGGGAGCAGCGGCCGGCTCACCGCCGCATCCAGCGAGAAGCACGGCCGAGATCGCCAGCGCCGACATCGCCTTCGGGCTCATGGCGTCGAGCGTAGCCCGGTGTCCGTGATACGACGGGACGCTTTGGTCGGTCTACCCGCTGGTAACGGACAAGAACGTCCCGTCGTACCTCCCGGCGGCGGCCGGAAAACGACAAGTGCCCCCGCCAACCGGCGGGGGCACTCGCGTGTGCTCTAGCGAAACGGACTCAGCTGTGCTGATCGCTTCTTCGGCTTGCGCCTCAGAAGCCCATGCCGCCCATGTCACCCATGCCACCGGTCGGGTCGCCACCAGCGGCGGCCTTCTCCGGCTTGTCGGCCACGACGGCCTCGGTGGTGAGGAACAGCGCGGCGATCGACGCGGCGTTCTGCAGCGCCGAGCGGGTCACCTTGGCCGGGTCGATGATGCCCGCGGCCAGCAGGTCGACGTACTCGCCCGTGGCGGCGTTGAGGCCGTGGCCCTGCGGGAGGCCGGCGACCTTCTCCGCCACGACGCCGCCCTCGAGGCCGGCGTTGATGGCGATCTGCTTCAGCGGCGCCGAGATGGCGGCCTTGACGATCGAGGCACCGGTGGCCTCGTCGCCGTCGAGCTCGAGCTTCTCGAAGGCAGCGGCAGCGGCCTGGATCAGCGCGACACCACCGCCGGCGAGGATGCCCTCCTCGACAGCAGCCTTGGCGTTGCGGACAGCGTCCTCGATGCGGTGCTTGCGCTCCTTGAGCTCGACCTCGGTGGCCGCGCCGACCTTGATGACGGCCACGCCGCCGGCCAGCTTGGCGAGGCGCTCCTGGAGCTTCTCGCGGTCGTAGTCGGAGTCCGACTTCTCGATCTCGGCGCGGATCTGGTTGACCCGGCCCTCGATCTGACCCTGGTCGCCCGAACCCTCGACGATGGTGGTCTCGTCCTTGGTGATGACGACCTTGCGGGCCTGGCCGAGCAGCTCGATGCCGGCGGTCTCCAGGGAGAGGCCGACCTCCTCGGAGATGACCTGACCACCGGTGAGGATCGCGATGTCCTGCAGCATGGCCTTGCGGCGGTCACCGAAGCCCGGAGCCTTGACGGCGACGGACTTGAAGGTGCCCTTGATCTTGTTGACGACCAGCGTCGAGAGAGCCTCGCCGTCGACGTCCTCGGCCAGGATGACCAGCGGCTTGCCGGTCTGCATGACCTTCTCCAGGACCGGGATCAGGTCCTTGACGCTGGAGATCTTCGAGTTGACGATCAGGATGTACGGGTCGTCGAGGACGGTCTCCATACGCTCCGGGTCGGTCACGAAGTAGGCCGAGATGTAGCCCTTGTCGAAGCGCATACCCTCGGTCAGCTCGAGGTCGAGCCCGAAGGTGTTCGACTCCTCGACGGTGATGACGCCTTCCTTGCCGACCTTGTCCATCGCCTCGGCGATGATCTCGCCGACGGTGGTGTCAGCAGCGGAGATCGAGGCGGTAGCAGCGATCTGCTCCTTGGTCTCGATGTCCTTGGCCTGCGCGAGCAACTGCTCGGTGACGGCGTCGACGGCCGCCTCGATGCCGCGCTTCAGGCCGGCCGGGTTGGCACCCGCGGCGACGTTGCGCAGGCCCTCGCGGACCAGCGCCTGGGCGAGAACGGTCGCGGTCGTCGTGCCGTCACCGGCGACGTCGTCGGTCTTCTTCGCGACCTCCTTGACCAGCTCGGCACCGATCTTCTCGTAGGGGTCCTCGAGCTCGATCTCCTTGGCGATGGAAACACCATCGTTGGTGATCGTGGGGGCACCCCACTTCTTCTCGAGCACGACGTTGCGGCCCTTGGGACCGAGGGTGACCTTGACGGCGTCGGCGAGGGTGTTGAGACCCTTCTCCAGACCCCGACGGGCCTCCTCGTTGAAAGCGATGAGCTTCGGCATTGCTCCTGCGATCCTTCACTTGGGAAGTTCGTTGGATCCGGTCCGATGGGTTGCCCGCGACGGACGACGCCACTCCCGGCAGAACCCTTCCCTGCCGCTCGCGACGCCTCAACGTCACCGGTCCGGTTGTTGTCACTCTCATGGTAAGAGTGCCAGCCTCATGTTTAGCACTCGACCCCTGCGAGTGCAAGAAAATCCCAGGATGGCGACGGTCAGAGAGGCTTCGCGAGCTCGGCGAACTCGAGGTCGTCACGCAGCGGGCGGCCGAAGCGCTCATCGCCGTAGGGGAACGGCTCGAAGCGTCCCGTACGCCCGAACCCGCGCCGCTCGTAGAACGCGATCAGGTCCTCGCGCTGACGGATCACAGTCATCCGGATCTCCTCCGCGCCCCACTCGCGCGCGATCCGCTCGGCCTCGGCCATGACGGCCTTGCCGACGCCGGCCCCCTGCAGCTGCGGCGAGACGGAGAACATGCCGAAATAGACGTACGCCTCTCGCTTCTGCAGCTGGCAGCAGGCGACGATCTCGCCCGGCCGCTCGGCGCCCGGGTGTGTCTCAGCCTCGGCGACGAGGAGGCGGGATCCCGGAGCGGTGATCACCTCGCGTACGCCCTCGGGGTCGGTGCGCTGCCCCGCGAGCAGGTCGGCCTCGGTGGTCCACCCGGCACGGGAGGCGTCGCCGCGGTAGGCCGACTCGATCAGCCCGACCAAGGCGTCCACATCGGAGAAGTTGGCATCACGGAAGGTCAGCTCAGGCACGAGCCCCAAAATACGACAGAGCGACAATCAGGCGGGCAGGTCGGGCAGCGCCGACCGGCGCAGCCAGGCGTCGAAGAGCGCGGTGAGGTCGCGGCCGCAGACCTCGGCCGCGAGGGCCTCGAAGTCGGCGGTGGTGACCGATCCCCCGCTGTGCCGGGCGATCCAGGTGCGCAGGATCTTGAAGAAGGGCTCGTCGCCGACGGTGCGCCGCAGTGCGTGCAGGGTGAGCGCTCCGCGCTTGTAGACGCGGTCGTCGAACATGTCCGCGGGACCGGGGTCGGCGAGGACCAGGTCCTGCGCGAGCGCGGACAGCCGACGGTGATGGTGGCGGGCGTGCTCGCCGCACGCGCGACCCCCGGAGGCGTCGGACCACAGCCACTCGCTGTAGCAGGCGAAACCCTCGTGCAGCCAGATGTCGCGCCACTCGCGCAGGGTCACCGCGTTGCCGAACCACTGGTGGGCGAGCTCGTGGGCCACGAGGCGTACCTCCGACCACTCGCCGGTGAGGTGGTTGCGCCCGAAGGTCGACAGCGACTGCGACTCGAGCGGGATCTCGAGCTCGTCGTCGGTGACCACGACGGAGTAGGAGGCGAACGGGTAGGGCCCGAAGACCGAGGTGAAGTAGGCCATCATGTCCCGCTGCCGCCCGAAGGAGGCCTCGAACCCGGCGGTGGCGTCGACCGGGTACGCGGCCCGGATCGGCACCCGGCCGCCCGGCCCTTCGCTCGTCGCGATGTCGACGACCCGGTAGCGCCCGATCTGCACCGTGGCGAGATAGGTCGCCATCGGCTCGGCCTGCCAGTAGCGCCAGGTCTCCCCACTGCCGCGGCGTACGCGGGAGGTCAGCTCGCCGTTGGAGACGACCGCATAGCCCGGCGCGGTGGTCACGCTGATCGCGTAGCGGGCCTTGTCGGAAGGGCGGTCGTTGCAGGGGAACCAGGTCGGCGCACCATGCGGCTGACCTGCGACGATGACACCGTCATCGAGCTCCTCCCAGCCGGCGTCGCCGTGGTGGGACAGCACCACCGGGCGGGGCTTGCCGGAGTATCTGACCGTGACCACGAACTCCTCGCCAGCCGCGATCCGCGAGCGGAGGTTCAGCACCAGGCGGTGGTCGTGGTGGGACCACTTGGCCGGTGGGCGGCCGTCGATCGCGACCTTCTGCACCCGCAGGTAGGCGAGGTCGAGGACGATGCGGTTGATGTCCTCGACGGCGACCGCGCGGATCGTCGCCGTGCCCGCGAGCCGGTTGCCGACCAAGTCGTAGGTGAGCTCGAGGTCGTAGTGGGTCGCGCTCCACGACGGATCCCCATGACCAGGAAGGTAGGGGTCGGCTGCGGGGAGCTTCGGCACGGCGGTCATGTTAGGGGGCCGCCTGGTCCCAGGGACCGATCGGGTTGCCGATCCACAGGGTCTTGTCGGGGAGGCTCTCCCCGCGCATGACCAGCGAGACCGGGCCGACGACCGCGTGCCGGCCGATGGCCGCGGCGGGCAGGATCACCGAGTTCGGCCCGAGCGTGGCGCCGCGCCGGAGGACGACCTCGTCGAGGGCCAGGACGCGGTCGTGGAACAGGTGCGTCTGCACGACCGTGCCGGCGTTGACCGTGGCGCCGTCGCCGAGCTCGACGAGGTCGGTCTCGGGGAGCCAGTGGGTCTCGATCCACACGCCGCGGCCGATCTTCGCGCCGAGCGCTCGGAACCAGAGGTTGAGCACCGGGGTGCCGGACACGGCGCCGGTGAACCAGGGTGCGGCGAGCACCTCGACGAAGGTGTCCGCCAGCTCGTTGGCCCACACGAACCAGCTCCACAGCGGGTGCGACCCGGCCCGGATGCGGCCCACGAGCAGCCACTTCGCCGCGACCGTGATTCCGGCGGCGACCGCTCCGGCGACCGCGAGCACCGGCCCGGTGACCAGGATCGCGACGAGGAGGTCGGTCGCCTCCCAGACCCGCACGAGCACGTAGCCGACGCCCGCGTAGAGCAGCACCGCGAGCGTCTGCGGCACCAGCCGGGCCAGCTCGACGAGCGCCCTTGCGATCTTGAGGCGTGTCGGTGGGTCGTAGGTGCGTCCCGAGTCGGCCTCGCCGGCCGCCCGGCGCAGCGGCGCCGGCGGCGAGCCGAGCCAGCTCTCCCCCTTCTGCGCGCGTTTGCGGCGCGGGGCCGCGCTGAGCACGGCGACCAGGGACGCCTTCGGCACCTTGCGGCCGGGCGCCGCCATGCCGGAGTTGCCGACGAAGGCGCGCTTGCCGATCTTCACCCGCTCGACCCGCAGCCAGCCGCCGCCCAGCTCGTAGCCGCCGATCAGGGTGTCGTCGGCCAGGAAGCTCTGGTCGTTGACCTGCGTCAGCCCGGGGATCATCAGGACCGTCGAGGCCTCGACGTGCTTGCCGATCTTCGCCCCCAGCGCCCGCAGCCACAGCGGCGTCAGCGTCGAGGAGTAGAGCGGGAAGAGCCACGTGCGTGCCTCGTCGAGCACCTGCATCGTCGACCAGACCGCGACACCGGCCAGGCTGCGTACGGGATGTACGCCGGGGGCGATCGCCAGACCGGCGAGCCGCACCACCGCCCAGATCAGCGCGGCCAGGGTGGCGAATCCGGCCGCCACCGCGACCGGGCTCCAGGCCAGCAGCGCCCCGATGTCGGTGTAGGAGGTGGGCACGCCGGCGAGGGCCACGCCGACGAGCATCCCGACGCCGATGGCGACCGCGGGCAGGAGCGCGAGGACGGCGGCCGCGATGCCGTAGAGGAGCATCCAGACCTGGGCCCGCGCCTCGGGTGGCTGCCACGGCCCGCGGGCTTCTCTGGCGGCGCGTACGGCCGGCGAACCCGACCAGAACTCGCCCACCGGCACCACACCGAAGACCGCCGAACCCGGTCCGACTTCGGCGTCGTCGCCGACGCGTGCGCCGGGCAGCAGTGTCGAGCGCGCCCCGACGCGGGCCCGTTCGCCCACCTCGACCTCACCGAGATGGAGCACGTCACCCTCGATCCAGTGACCGGAGAGGTCGACCTCCTGCTCGATCGAGCAGCCCTTGCCGAGGGTGAGCATGCCGGTGACCGGCGGGAGGCTGTGCAGGTCGACGTTCTTGCCCATCCGCACGCCGAGCAGCCGGGCGTACCAGAGCATCCACGGTGCCCCGGCGAGACCGTGCGCGCCGAGCTCGTCGACGGCGTGCGTCGCCAGCCAGAGCCGGAGATGGACCTTGCCGCCGCGGGGGTGCTCCCCCGCACGTACGCCGCGCAGGATGAGTCGCGCCGCGCCCGCGGCGAGCAGCATCCGGCCCGGTGGAGTCAGGAAGGCGAGGACGGCCGGCACGAGGATCCACCAGCTGAGCGAGGGCAGCCAGGGCGCCCACGGCTGGGCGAGCGTCGTCCCGAGCCCGATCCAGGTCAGCCAGCGCGGTGCCGCGAGGCAGCGCAGCAGGATCGTGGCGACCACCTGCGCGACCTGGGTCTTGAGGCGTACGGCCGGCACCTCGTGCTCGGAGAGCGCGGCAGAGCTGCCCATCTCGTCGATGTAGGTGGCCAGCGCGCCGAGCTTCGGCTGGTCGTAGATGTCGCCGAGCGCGACCTCGGGGAAGCGCTCGCGGATCAGGCTGACCATCTGGGCCGCGGTCAGGCTGCCGCCGCCGAGGTCGAAGAAGTCCGCTGCGGGCCCGCTGACCTCGGCGCCGAGGACGTCGTTCCACAGCCCGGCCAGCCAGGCCTCGGTGTCGCTGAGCCCCTCTCCCGAACCCGCGGCCGAGGCGAGCGGCCACGGCAGCGCGTCGCGGTCGACCTTCCCGCTCGTACGCGTCGGGAGGCTGTCGACCACGGCCAGCCGCGGCACCAGCGCCGCCGGCATGTCGGCCCGGAGCCGGGCGACGGAGGTGGCCTGGTCGAAGGTGTCGTCGACGGTGACGTAGCCGACCAGCAGGCTGTTGCCCGCGGCGCTCCTCCGCACCGCCGCCGCGGCCCCGACGACCCCGTCCAGCTGGAGCAGAGCGCTGTCGATCTCGCCGAGCTCGATGCGCCGGCCACCGAGCTTGATCTGGTCGTCGGCGCGCCCGCCGAAGAGCAGCCCGGCGGGATCGTTGACGACCAGATCGCCGGAGCGGTAGGCGCGCTCCCAGCCGAGAGTGGGCATCGGAGCGTACTTCTCGGCGTCCTTGGCCGCGTCCAGATAGCGCGCCAGGCCGACACCGCCGATGATCAGCTCTCCGGTCTCGCCCTCGGGGACCGGGAGGCCCGTGGCGGGGTCGACGACGGCGAGGTCCCAGCCGTCGAGCGGGAGGCCGATCCGTACCGGTCCCTCGGCGGTCAGCTGGGCACCGCAGGCGACCACCGTCGCCTCGGTCGGGCCGTAGGTGTTCCACACCTCCCGGTCGGGTGTGACCAGTCGGGCGGCGAGCTCGGGCGGGATCGCCTCGCCGCCGGTGATCAGCAGCCGGACCCTGTCGAGCGAGGACGGCGGCCACAGCGCGACCAGCGTGGGCACGGTCGAGACGATGGTGATCTGGTTGGCGACCAGCCACGGGCCGACGTCGACCCCGGACCGCACCAGTGCCCGTGGGGCCGGGACCAGGCAGGCGCCGTAGCGCCACGCCAGCCAGATCTCCTCGCAGCTCGCGTCGAAGGCCACCGAGAGGCCCGCCATCACCCGGTCGCCGACCCCGATCGGGGCGTCCTGGAGGAAGAGGCGCGACTCGGCGTCGACGAACGCCGCGGCGTTGCGATGGGTGACGGCGACGCCCTTCGGGGTGCCGGTCGACCCGGAGGTGAAGATCACCCAGGCGTCGTCGTCGGTCGACGGCTCCTCCGGCTCGCGTTCCTCGCCGGGCTCGCTCGTCGTGGTGACCCGCAGGTCGTTGGTCACGACCGCAGCGACCTGCGCCTCACCGAAGACCAGCCGGGCCCGCTCCTCGGGATCGTCGGCATCGACCGGCACGTAGGCGGCGCCCGCGCAGAGGATCCCGAGGATCGCGACGTACAGGTCGGTGGTGCCGCTCGCGATCCGCAGCCCGACCTTGTCCCCCGGTCCGATCCCGGCGGCGTTGAGCTCGGCGGCCAGCCCGTCGGCGGCCTCCTCGAGCTCTGCGTACGTCAGCAGCCCGTTGCCCGCGTCGACGGCCGGCTCGTCGGGCACCTGGGCCGCGGTGGCCCGGAAGATGTCGACGAGCGTCCGGGGCTCGGGCGCGTGCTCGCTTCGCAGCAGGGGGTCGGTCACACGCGGAGCCTTCCGGTGAAAGTTGAACGGATGACGTACATCTTCGTTCCTTCCCGGTGTCGATTTGGCCTTGTCCCACCCGTCATCCCCGATGACAGACTCAAACCGAGCGGACGAAAGGGATCACGATGACCAGATACATGGTGCTGCTGCCGACGAACGAGGCCTTCTGGGCCGAGTCGACGCCGGAGGAGAAGGCAGCCGGGTACGAGGTGCACGGCAGGTTCGCCAAGCTGCTCGCCGAACGCGGGCACAAGGTCACCGGCGGCGCCGAGCTCCATCACTCCAGCAAGGCCAAGACGCTGCGCAAGACCGGTGACGGGGTGGTGATCACCGACGGCCCGTTCGCCGAGACCGTCGAGCACGTGACCGGCTTCTACACGATCGAGACCGACGACGCCGACGACATGCTCGAGTGCTGCAAGGTGCTCGCCGAGCTCGAGACGGCGCTCGAGATCCGCGAGATCGTCGAGCACGAGGGGATGTCCGCATGAGGTACTACCTGCTCATCCCCAACGTCGAGGCCGAGTGGCAGGCGAAGTCGAAGGAGGACCGGAACGCGTTGTTCGCCGTGCACGAGAAGTTCGCGGCCCTGCTCGCCGAGCGTGGCCACACGATCTTGAAGGGGTACGGCGCAGCGCTCGCGGCTCCGTCGACGGCGGTGACCGTGCGTTCCTCGGGCGTCACCGACGGCCCCTACACCGAGGCGGCCGAGCACCTGGCCGGGCTCTACGTCGTGGAGTCCGAGGACCGCGATGACTTGGCCGAGTGCTGCCGGCTGCTCGCCACGGTCGAGTCGGCGATCGAGATCCGCGCGGCGGACTAGGGCGACCCACGGCGATGCTGGAGAAGGTGCTGCGCGAGGAGTGGGGCCGGTTGCTGGCCCTCCTCGTCGCGCAGTTCCGCCGTCTCGACCTGGCCGAGGACGGCCTGGCCGACGCCTTCGAGGCAGCGGCGCGGAGCTGGCCGGTCGACGGCGAGCCCGACAACGGACCGGCCTGGCTGCTCACCACCGCGCGGCGGCGGATCGTGGACCGGATGCGTTCCGAGGAGGTGCTGGCTCGCAAGATGCCGCTGCTCGCGGTGGATGCGGCGGTGACCCAGGAGGCGCAGCGGGTGATGGTCGACTCTGGTGAGGTCACCGACGAGCGGCTGCGCCTGGTGCTGCTCTGCGCCCACCCGACCCTGTCCCGCGAGGCGGCTGCCGCACTCACCCTCCGTCTGGTCCTCGGCGTCTCCACCGAGGACATCGGGCGGCTCTTCCTGCAGTCGAAGGCCACGATGGCGGCGCGGCTGACCCGGGCACGGAAGCGCCTCGCGGGCGCCTCGTTCGAGGTTCCCGCAGACCTCGCCGGCCGGGTCGGGATCGTCGCCGAGGTCGCCTATCTGGCGTTCACGGCGGGCTACGCCCCCGGCACCGGTCCCGATGTCGTACGCAGCGACCTGGCCGGCGAGGCGATCCGGCTGGTCCGGGTCCTTCGGTCGGTTCTCCCCGAGCCGGACCCGGAGATCGACGCTCTCCTCGCGCTGATGCTCCTGCAGCACTCGCGCCGAGCGGCCCGGATCGGGCCGGACGGCGCTCTCGTGCTGCTTCCGGACCAGGACCGCACCCGCTGGCGGACCGACGAGATCGCCGAGGCCCTCGCGATCCTCACCCCGCTCGCCCACGCGGCCCCTGCCCCCTATCTCCTCCAGGCGCTGATCGCCGCGGAGCACACCCTCGCGCCCAGCTCCGAGACGACCGCCTGGAAGCGCATCGTCGAGCGCTACGACGAGCTGCTGACGCTCCAGGACACCCCGGTCGTACGTCTCAACCGGGCCGTCGCGGTGGCCGAGGCGAACGGCGCCGGGGCCGGGCTCGAGGCGCTGGACTCGGTCGCTCTCCCGGGGCACCGGCTGCCTGCCGTACGTGCCCAGCTGCTGGAACGGTCGGGGCGTCACGAGGATGCGATCGAGGCGTACGCGGAGGCCATCGCGCTCTGCACGCACGGGCCGGAGCGGGCCGACCTCGCCCGGCGGCAACAGGCGTTGGAAGGTTTTCCACCCCATTCGCTAGACGAGAACACGTTCTAGTTGCCACACTCGGTGATGTGACCCCGATCACTCTCCCTGACATCCTCGAGGCGATGGCCGACGCCATCCCCGACCGCACCGCCGTGTTCACCATGGAACACGCCTACAGCTTCGCCGAGGTCGACGAGCGCGCGACCAGGCTGGCCAACCACCTCCTCGGGCAGGGCATCAAACCTGGCGACCACGTCGCCGTCCACTCCCGCAACCGGATCGAGTGGGTCGACGCCTTCTACGGGTGCATGAAGGCGCGGGCGGTGCCGATCAACATCAACCACAAGTACCTCCACGACGAGCTCGACCACCTCTACCGCAACTCCGACGCGGTCGCGGCGATCATCGGACCGGAGCACGTCGAGGCGGTCGCCGCGCTCGGCCTGGGCATCCCGACGCTGGTGATGGGCGAGGAGTACGACGCCGCGGTCGCCGCCGCGTCCAAGGAGCGCCCCGACATCGAGCGCAGCCCCGACGACCGCTATGTCATCTACACCGGCGGCACGACCGGGATGCCGAAGGGCGTCGTTTGGCGCCAGGAGGACATCATCCGCGCCGCGATGAACGCGAGCCGGTTCGGCGCTCCCTTCGACACCGTCGAGCAGCTCGCCCAGGAGGCTGCGGCACAGGAGTCGCCGATGGTGCTGCTGGCCTGCGGTCCGATGATGCACGGCGGCAGCCAGTGGATCATGGGCAACGGCCATGTCGCCGGCTGCACGGTCTCGCTCTACACCGAGCCGGCCTGGTCGCCCGAGACGATCCTCGACCTGGTCCAGGCCGCCGGGGTCAACTCGCTCACCTTCCTGGGCGACGCGATGGGCCGCCCTGTCGCCGAGGCGATCCTGCGCGAGCCGGAGCGCTGGGACCTGAGCAGCCTGTTCGCCGTCTCCAACGGCGCCGCCCCGCTCTCCGCGGGGGTACGCACCCAGCTCCGGGAGGCGCTGCCGGGCCGCTACATCCTCGACTCCTACGGCGCCTCGGAGTCCGGGGCGGCCGGCATGCAGGTCGACGACGGCAACGAGGGCGCGCAGGCCGCGCCGAAGTTCCAGGTCGGGATGGACGTACAGGTCTTCGACACCGACATGAAGGCGTGCGCTCCGGGTGAGACCGGGATGCTCGCGCGCACCGGGTCGATCCCGCTGGGCTACTACAACGACCCGGTCAAGACCGCGGCGACGTTCAAGGAGGTCGGCGGGCAGCGCTGGTCGATCCCGGGCGACTTCGCGCGGCGCGAGGAGGACGGCTCGATCACCGTCCTCGGCCGCGGGTCGGGCTGCATCAACACCGGCGGCGAGAAGGTCTTCCCCGAGGAGGTCGAGTCGGTCCTGCTGCGTCATGCCGACGTCTTCGACACCGCGGTCGTCGGCACCCCGCACGAGCGCTGGGGCCAGCAGGTCACCGCTCTCGTGCAGCTCCGCGACGGCGCCGTGACCTCGACCGATGCGCTCCGCGAGCACTGCCGCAGCCTCATCTCCGCCTACAAGGTGCCCAAGGACATCCTGCTCGTGGAGCGAGTCCCTCGCACGCCGGTGAGCAAGGTGGACTATCGTGCCAGCGCTACGGTCGCCGCCGAGCTGCTCGAGGCGCGTACGTGACGACCGGGTGATCCGACGTACGGCTCCGTGCCGTGCGGCGCTACCCCTGGCCCTACCAATTGGAAGGCGCAGAAGCCCTGTGTCCGCCGTGATCCCCCTCACACTGCCCGACATCCTGGAAGCGATGGCCGATGCCATCCCCGACCGCCCGGCAGTCATCACCACCGAGCGCGCCTACACGTACGCCGAGATCGACGAGCGTGCCACGCGCCTGGCCAACCACCTGCTGAGTGTCGGCCTCGAGCCGGGTGCCCAGGTCGCCGTCCACGCGACCAACCGGATCGAGTGGGTCGACGCCCTCTACGGGTGCCTCAAGGCCCGCACCATCCCGGTCAACATCAACCATGCCTACCGACGCGACGAGCTCGCCCGGACGTACGCCGCCACCGACTGCGTCGCGGCCATCGTCTCCCCCGAGTTCACCGATGATCTCGACGAGCTCGACCTGAAGCTGGACCACCGGGTCGTCCTGGGCCCCGACTACGACGCCAAGGTCGCCGCGGCGTCCAAGGAGCGGCCGACGGTCGGACGTACGCCCGGCGACTGGCACATCATCTTCACCACCGGCACCACGGGCACCCCGAAGGGTGCGGTCTGGCGCCAGGAGGACCTGATCTGGGCCGCACTGAACACGGTCCGCCGCAACGCGCCGATCCCGTCGGTCGAGGGTCTCGCCGCCGAGGCGGCCGCTCGCGACTCGGGTGTCGTCCTGCTCGCCGGCGGTCCGCTGCTGCACGGGCAGAGCCAGCTGCTGCTCCTGCGAGCGCTGGTCGCCGGTGGCACCGCGGTTCTCGACACCTCGCCCACGTTCTCCGCCGAGGCGTTCCTCGACCTCGCCGAGCGGGCCGGCGCGACCGCGATCACGCTGCTGGGCGACGCCCAGGCGCGACCGGTGGCCAAGGCCCGGCTGACCGGCAAGAAGCGCTGGCCGCTGCACTCGCTCGCCGGGGTCTCCAACACCGCGGCACCGCTCTCCGACGGCGTCCTCGCAATCCTGCGCAACGCCTTCGCCCGCCGGGTCATCGTCGACTCCTACGGCACCCTCGAGACCGGCGTCACCGGCTCCCGCGCCGACGACGGATCCCCGCTCGTGCCCGGCGAGGCGCGGTTCATGGTGGGTCCGGAGGTGGAGGTCTTCAACCCCGACCTCACCCCGGCGGCTCCCGGGGTCGAGGGTCTGCTGGCCCGATCCGGCCCCGCCGCTCTCGGCTACTACAAGGACAACGCCCGCTCGGCGACCGCGATCAAGCTGATCGACAACCGGCGCTGGACCTTCCCCGGCGACCTCGCCCGCCGCGAGCAGGACGGCTCGATCACCTTGCTGGGCAGGGCCGCCACACTCGTACGCACCGGTGACCTCGAGATCCACCCCGAGCCCATCGAGGGCGTGCTCCTCGCCCACGAGGACGTCGTCGACGCCGCCGTCTTCGGCATGCCCCATCCGCGCTGGGGCCAGCAGGTCGCGGCGCTGGTGCAGCTCGCCCCGTCGACCGAGACCACGGCTGCCGACCTGCGTAAGCACGCCCGCGACCGGCTCGGGGAGTCGCACGAGCCCAAGCTCGTCCTCCTGGTCGAGTCGGTGCCGCGTACGCCTGCGGGGACCGTCGACTACCGCGCCGCCACCGGCCTCACCGCCGACATGCTCAGCACCGGCGGCAAGGGTCCAGACGAGGACGACAGCACGAGCGAGTAGCCCCACGTCATCCCGGTGTCAGGATATCCGAACATTCCGGCAGTGTCCTGATATTCTGACACTCCAACGTTGTAAGGATAACCTGACACCGGGAGAAGATGTGGCTCACTACACGGCGATAGCACGCTCGCCCCAGGCGCTGGGACGAGCGCTTGCCGAGGTGCGCACGGCGCGCGGCCTGACCCAGGAGGAGCTCGCCGAGACACTCGGGATCTCGCGGCAATACATGGTGGGGATCGAGTCCGGCAACCCCAACCTCTACGCATCGCGCGTCTTCGAGGTGATCCGCGAACTCGGCGGCCATATCGAGCTACATGCCGAGATCCGTGAGGGCGGTCCCGATGCGTGATCCACTCGACGTATGGGCCTACGGAACCCGGATCGCCACGATGACCGAGGATCCGAATGGACGGCTGTCCTTGTCCTGGACCACCGAGGCACAGGACCGCTGGGCCTCCCAGGTCCGGATCCTGTCGGCGAAACTGACCATCGGAGTACGACCGGTCCCGGCGCTGGTCAAGGCTTACCTCGACGGCCTGCTCCCGGAAGGCAATGCACGAACGAACCATGCGATGAGCGCCGGGGTGGGCCCGGACGACACCTTCGCCCTCATCCGCTCCTACGGTCGGGATACACCTGGCGCGGCGATCTTCGTTCCCGAGGGAACCGCCGACCCCACGACGTCCGGCCACTACGAGCCTCTCGACTCGGACGAGGTCGCTCATCGGATCCGCTACGCCGACGAGAACTCACCTTCCGATCAGTTCGGAGTCACTGCAGAGTCGAGCAGCCTCCCCGGAATGGTGCCCAAGATCGCTCTCCATCGGATCGGCGAGACCTGGCAGGCCTGCAAGGCCGGAGCGCCGTCGACCTGGATCATCAAGCGCGGATCGTCTCCGGAGTCCGGAATCGCTGACGTCATCGACACCGAAGCAGCGAGCCTGGAGCTTGCCCGTCGAGTCGGGCTCACCACAGTCGACACCGAGATCCTGGAGTACGAGGACGTACGCGCGATCGCGATCTCCCGATACGACCGTGGGCCCGGCGAGGCGCGAATCCACCAGGAGGATCTCGCCCAGGCAGTCGGTCTCAATACCTCCGACCCCAACCGCAAGTTTCAATGGGGCTCGAAGCTCCCGACACTTCGCCACGCAGCAGATGTGCTCCGGGAAGACGGCGGCAACCCGGACGACCTCCTGCGGCTGGTCACCTTCTCCCACCTCGTCGGCAACACCGACATGCACGCGAAGAACATCTCATTCATCCGTCGGGCCGACGGGAGCGTGACCCTGAGCCCGGCGTACGACATCTCCATGCATCTCCACCACCGCAGGGACAACCGGCGGTTCGCGTTGGACGTCAACGGGAAGTTCCTCGTCGACGAGGTCACCATCGACGACGTGGTCGCGGAGGGCCGCTCATGGGGTCTGCCCGAACGACGCGCTCGGCGGGTTGTCGATACGACCGTCGCCGACCTCGCCAAGGCACTTGGCGGCATCGACCGCAGCGCCCACCCGGGCGTCTCAGCCGAGGCTTGGACCATCGTCGACGAGCGGGTCGCCGCTGCTTCCTAAGGGCTCGGGCAGGTGGTGTCCGAAGGGGACCTGCTGGACCTGCCCGAGGGCGGCGAGGACGGAGGGCAGCATCGCTTTGGCCGTGCGCTTGTAGCCCATCGCGCTGGGGTGGAAGTGGTCGATGGCGAACATCTCGTCGGGGTTGGTGATGAAGAACGGGCCGACGACGTCGGAGAGCGAGACGACGTGGGCACCCCGGGCCAGTGCGGTCTCCCGCTGGCCGTCGGCCAGCTGCTTGGCGATCCGGCGTCCGAGCGAGCGCAGCGGCTGCGGCAGGGGTCGCACCGCACCCACGTCCGGACAGGTCCCGACCACGACCTCGGCACCACGCTCGCGCAGCGCGTCGATGACCTCCCCCAGCACCCGGGTGGAGTCCTTCTGCGGCACCCGGTGGGTGACGTCGTTGCCACCGACGATGACCACCGCCACATCGGGCCGGTAGCCCTTCGGCAGCGACTCGAGCTGCGCGGGGAGCATCGACGTCTCGGCCCCGACCACGGCAGCCGTACGCAGCCGCACCGGCCTCAGCAGAGCCTTGGCCGTGCCCTTGGCCAGCCGCGCGCCGAGGGTGCCGCTTCTGGTCTCCGCGCCCAGCCCGGCGGCGATCGAGTCGCCGAGGACGAGGAGCTCGACCGGCGTACCTCCGTAGGCCTTCTTGTAGACCTTGTCGGCGTCGATCGCCTCCTCGCCGAGGGGCTTGCCGATCACGTCACGCGCGTGCGCCGCCTGTCTCTTCAGCAACGTCACGAACCCGGCACCGGCCGCCGCCCCCACCACACCGACTGCGCCGGCGACCCCGGCGGTGGCGGCGACCATGCCGAGCCACTTGGCCTCTTCACTCGTCTTCGTGGTGTTCACATTCCTTAGGTGTACCCCACGGATGTGAACGCGAAATTAACCTACGCCTGAGAGAGCCCGGCTTCCTCGAAGGCGTCGTAGTTGGGGGCGATGGTGGCGCGGGGGCCGACGATGCCGCTGACCGCGTCGAGCGTCTTGAGGCCATGGCCGGTGTTGATGATCACCGTCTCCAGGCTCGGGTCGAGGAGACCGTTGTCGACGAGCTTCTTCGTGACCGCGAGCGTGGTGCCGCCGGCGGTCTCGGTGAAGATGCCCTCGGTGCGGGCCAGGAGCACGATCGCGGCGCGGATCTCGTCGTCGGTGACCTCCTCGACAGCACCACCGGAGGAGCGGGTGGCGTCGAGGACGTAGATGCCGTCGGCCGGGTTGCCGATCGCCAGCGACTTGGCGATCGTGTCGGGCTTGACCGGGCGGATGGCGTCCACACCGGCCTTGAACGCGGTCGCGACCGGGTTGCAGCCGGTCGCCTGGGCGCCGAAGATCCGGTAGGGCTTCTCCTCGACCAGACCGAGCTTGATCAGCTCCTTGAAGGCCTTGTCGACCTTGGTCAGCTGGGATCCGGAGGCCACCGGGATGACGATCTGGTCGGGCAGGCGCCAGCCGAGCTGCTCGGCGATCTCGAAGCCGAGCGTCTTGGAGCCCTCGGCGTAGAAGGGACGTACGTTGACGTTCACGAACGCCCAGCCCTCCTCCTCCGCGGCGATCTCCTGGGCCAGCTTGTTGACGTCGTCGTAGTTGCCGTCGACGGCGATCAGGTTGTCGGTGAAGATGGCGGAGTTGACCTGCTTGGGCTGCTCGAGGTTGCTCGGGATGAAGACCGCGGTCGGGATCCCTGCTCGCGCTCCCGCCGCCGCGACAGCGTTGGCCAGGTTGCCGGTGCTCGGGCAGGCGAAGACCTTGGCGTCGAGCTCGCGGGCGGCGCTCAGCGCACAGGCGACCACGCGGTCCTTGAACGAGTTGGTCGGGTTGGTCGAGTCGTCCTTCACCCAGATCTTCTCGATGCCGAGCTCCCCGGCGAGGTTCTTCGCGTCCAGGAGCCGGGTGAAGCCGGGCTCGGTGTTCGGGCTCTGCTCGATGTCGTCGGGCACCGGCAGCAGCGCCTTGTAGCGCCAGATGTTGCGGGGTCCGGCCTCGATCTCCTCGCGGGTCACGGCCGGGAAGTCATAGGCCACCTCGAGTGGCCCGAAACACTCCGGACAGGCGTAATGCGGTCCGAGCTCGACCTGGTGCCCACACTCCCGGCACGACAGCGCCGAGGCGTTGCCGAACGCACCCTCGCGCAGGCCCTTCGTCTCCGTGGTCGCAGCGCTCATGAGAAACCTCCTCCTCATCTTCCCCGATCACGTCTCTCGCGCCGGGCCGGAATTAGCACCTGCTCCACGCCCTACCCGATGGCCGGGAGGAGGCTCGTGGTCGGTTGCCGGGACTTCACTGGGCCGTTCCCTCAGTCCCTCTCGATGAGCAGTAGCGATCGTACGGCAGGTATCCGCTGCCAAACACACCCGGGTTCCATTCCGCGGACCAGTCGTCCACCATCTGGACAATCGGGGTTCAGCGAGCGCGGAGGCGGCGCAGCATCCGGGCATCGTCGAAGCCCACCGCACGGGCGGCCGACTCCATGGTGGTGCCGGCAGCCAGCAGATGGTCGGCCCGTTCACGGCGGAGAGCCTGTTGATAGCGGAGCGGGGTGAGGCCGGTCGCAGCTGCGAAGGCGCGGGTCAGGGTCCGTTCGCTCACCCCCGCGCCGTCCGCCAGAGCGGAGAGCGGAAGCGGCTCGGCGAACCGGGCGTCGATGACGTCCTGCACATGGTGGACGGTGTCGTCGAGATGGTTCCGGTGGCGCAGCAGGACGCTCTCCTGCGGCTGGTCGCCGTTGCGCCGCGCGTAGACGACCATGTCGCGGGCCACGCGAGCCGCCAGCGCCGGTCCGTGGCGCACCGCGAGCAGGTGCAGGCTCAGGTCGATGCCGCTGGCGATGCCGGCCGACGTCACGATCCGGTCATCGCTGGTGAAGAGCACGTCGCGCACCACCCGGGCCTTCGGGTAGCGCCGGGACAGTGCGTCCTGGAGATCGTGATGGGTGGTGCAGCGACGTCCGTCGAGGAGTCCCGCCTGCCCGAGGGCGTCGGCGCCGGCGCAGACGCTGGCCACCTCGCCCCCGGCGGCATGATGGGCACGCAGCCGCTCGGCACTCTCGCGGGTGAGCCGGGGGCCGGCGACGAGGTCGTACGCCGCTCGCCAGCCCGGCACGACGAGCAGGTCACCGGGGTCGAGATCGGGCCATTCCGCGGTGGCCGTCAGAGGCAGCCCCTGCGCGGAGAGCACCTCCCCCGGCTCGGCGCCCGCGACGTACGCGAGGTCGTAGGGGTGTCCGAGGCTGCCCGCGGTGTGGAACGCCTGTGCCGGCCCGGCGAGGTCGAGCAGATGTACGCCGGGCAGCAGCACGAACACGACGGCGCTCATGCCACAGATGCTGTCACAGCCTCCAGATCGGCGATCGTCGCGATCTCGGCAAACCGGCCGCTGAGCACGAGCTTCGTACGCTCCACGACCTCCTCGGCCGACAGCCCGCCCAGCGGCTCGGTGGTGACCGCGTCGGCGACATAGGTGACCCGGTAGCCGAGGTCGGAACCGACTCGCGCTGTGGTCTCGACGCACTGCTCCGCGCGGATCCCGCACACCACGAGCTCGGTGACCCCGCGCTCGGTCAGCACCTGCTGCAGGTTGGTCGTGGTGAAGGCGTTGTGGGCGGTCTTGCGCACCTCGACATCGCCCGGCTTCGGGCCGCTGAGCCCGTCGAGGTAGCGCACGTGACCCGAGACCGGGTCGAAGACGCCGCCGCTGCCGGGCTCGGTGTGGAGCACCCAGACCACCAGATCGCCCGCGGCCCGCGCGAGGCTCACCAGTCGGTCGGCGCGCTCGGCGATGTCGGGGTGGAGGGTCTGCTGCCAGGACTCCCGCTGCCGGAAGGACTCCTGGATGTCGATGACGAGAAGGGCTCGGTTGCTCATGTGCCCAGTGTGCGAGCTGCCCGCTCGACGCACGAGGCATCAAGCGGGCAGCATCCGGAACGATCCGGTCAGGCAGCGGCAACCGTGCTCTGGGCGGTGACCCCTCCCTCGGCAGGCGCGAGGGCGCCACGTACGACATCCCTGACATCGCTCACCAGGTTGATCTTCAGGGCCTGCTTCACCTCGTCGGGGACCTCGTCCAGGTCGGGCTCGTTGCGCTGGGGCACGAAGACCTCGGTCAGGCCGGCTCGCTGGGCGGCGAGCAGCTTCTGCTTGAGGCCGCCGATGGGCAGCACCCGCCCGGAGAGCGAGACCTCACCGGTCATCCCGACCTCGCTGCGCACCGGGCGGCCGGTCGCGAGAGAGGTGAGCGCGGTGACCATCGTGATGCCGGCGCTCGGGCCGTCCTTCGGGACCGCACCCGCGGGCACGTGGACGTGGAGCGATCGGTCGAGCACGGCCGGGTCGACGCCCAGCTCGGCGGCGTGCGAGCGGACGAAGGAGAGCGCGATCTGCGCGGACTCCTTCATCACCTCGCCGAGCTGGCCGGTGATGTTCAGCCCAGCCTGCCCCTCGGCCGAGGACGCCTCGATGAAGAGCACGTCCCCACCGAGCCCGGTGACGGCCAGTCCGGTGGCGACCCCCGGGACAGAGGTACGCTCCGCCGACTCCGGCGTGAACCGCGGCCGACCGACCAGGTCCTTGAGGTTGTCCAGGCCGATCTCGACGTGCTCCGCACCTGTCGCCAGCCGCGTCGCCACCTTGCGCAGCGCCTTGGCGATGAGCCGCTCGAGCTGGCGTACGCCTGCCTCACGGGTGTAGTTCGCAGCCAGCTCACGCAGGGCGTCGTCGGTCACCGCGGCCTCCTCCGAGGTCACCGCGGCGCGCTCGAGCTGCCTGGGCAGCAGGAAGTCACGGGCGATGGCGACCTTGTCGTCCTCGGTGTAGCCGTCGATCGTGACCAGCTCCATCCGGTCCAGCAGAGCCGACGGGATCTGCTCGACCACGTTGGCGGTGGCGATGAACAGGACGTCGGAGAGGTCCAGGTCGAGCTCGAGGTAGTGGTCGCGGAAGGTGTGGTTCTGCGCCGGGTCGAGCACTTCCAGCAGCGCGGCGGCAGGGTCACCCCGATAGTCGGAGCCGACCTTGTCGACCTCGTCCAGGAGCACGACCGGATTCATCGAGCCGGCCTCCTTGATGGCCCGCACGATCCGGCCCGGCAGCGCGCCGACGTAGGTGCGCCGGTGACCACGGATCTCGGCCTCGTCCCGGACACCGCCCAGCGCGACCCGGACGAACTTCCGTCCGAGCGAGCGCGCGACCGACTCCCCCAGCGAGGTCTTGCCGACTCCTGGCGGACCGGCGAGCAGCACCACGGCACCGGAGCCACGGCCGCCGATCACCTGCAGGCCCCGCTCGGCACGTCGGGTCCGCACCGCCAGGTACTCCACGATCCGGTCCTTGACCTCCTCGAGGCCGTGGTGGTCGGCGTCGAGCACCTCACGAGCCGCGACCACATCGGTCGAGTCCTCGGTCCGGACCGACCACGGCAGCTCCAGCACCGTGTCCAGCCAGGTGCGGATCCAGGCGGTCTCGGGGTTCTGCTCGGAACCACGCTCGAGCTTGTCGACCTCGCGCAGCGCGGCCTCGCGTACGGCCTCGGGGAGGTCGGCGGCCTCGACGCGGGCCCGGTAGTCGTCGGACCCCTCGGGCTCACCCTCGCCGAGCTCCTTGCGGATCGCGGCGAGCTGCTGGCGCAGCAGGAACTCCCGCTGCGTCTTCTCCATGCCCTCGCGTACGTCCTCGGCGATCTTGTCGCTGACCTCGGACTCCGCGATGTAGTCCTTCGCCCAGGCGATCACCTTCTCGAGGCGCTCGGTGACGTCCGGCGTCTCCAGCAGCTCGCGCTTGGCGTCGTCATCGAGATAGGGCGCGTAGCCGGCGGTGTCGGCGATCTCCGACGGCTCGGTGAGCCGGTTGACCTGGTCGATGACCGGCCAGGCCTCGCGACGCTGGAGCACCGCGACGACCAGCCGCTTGTACTCCTCGGCCAGCTCCTTCGCGTGCTCCGTGGTCGTCTCGGTGGCGGTCTCGACCTCGACCCACAGCGCGGCACCGGGTCCGGTCACGCCGGAGCCGATCTTCGCGCGGCCGACGGCCCTCAGCACCGCCGCGGGCTCACCGCCCCGGAACCGGCCGACGCGCTCGATCGTGGCGACAGCGCCGTACGTCGCGTACCGGTCCCCCAGCCGCGGCGCGACCAGCAACCGGTTATCCGAGCCGGCCCGGGCGGCGTCGATCGCGGCCTGAGAGGCCTCGTCGAGCTCGATCGGCACGACCATCCCCGGCAGGACCACGGCATCCGAGACGAACAGCACAGGAAGCTTGTCCATTTGCGGACCCTCCTAGAAGAGTTGAGTGATACTCGCTCAACTTCTGGGAGCAACCGGATGTTCCCTCCGGTTATCGTGTTCGCTGTCAGCGGACGCTGTCGTCGGTCAGCTCACGCAGCAGCTCCAGCACACCGTCCGGCCCCTGCACCTCGAGATCAGCGAGCTCCGCGAGCGGACCGCGGTCGGGGCCGGCGTGGGAGTAGACGAGCAGCGTCGCCGACCCGGTGGTCCTTCCCCAGGTCCTGACGGCCTCGAACGCCTCGATGTCACCCAGGTCGTCACCGCCGAACAGGATCGCGCCGGGCGAGACCTCGGAGATCAGCGTGTCGATCGCATGACCCTTGTGCATGCCAGGAGCACGCACCTCGATGACCTGCTTGCCGGGCTCGATCACGAGCCCGTGCTCGCCAGCCAGCTCGGTCAGCGGCGGAAGCAGACGTGCGGCGAGGCCGTCGGGATCGGGGAACCGGCGGGTGTGCACCCCGACGGCGAGACCCTTCTCCTCGATGTAAGCGTCCTGCGCACCGTGAGCGGCGAGCACCTCCGGCAGCGCCGCCTCGAAGGCGGCCAGCCCCTCGGGCGGCGGCGGGCCGACGACGACCCGGTCGGCACCGCTCCAGCGCTCGTTGCCGTACTGCCCGAAGACGTACAGCTCCTTGCCCGCCTCCGCGAGCGCGTCGGCGATCGCGGCCAGCCCGCCGAGCTCGACGACCTGTCCGGCCGGACGGCCGGTGACGATGGCCAGTGCCTTCACCCGGGAGGCGAGCGCGATCAGGACCGTGGCCGCGTCCGGATGGATCCGAGCCGAGGCCGGGTCCTCGACGATCGGGGAGAGCGTGCCGTCGAAGTCGAGACCGACGAGGGTCTCGGCGGCAGCAGCCGCGATCGCGGCGTACTTCTGCTCTCCTGCGGTGCCATCAGGCTGGAGTTCGGCCATGCCTCAACTGTGACACGGCAACCACCTCGGAGCCGACCACGAGGGTGCCGCAGTGCGGTAGATCACACACCGTCGAGAACGGCCGGAAAGGCTCAGAGAGCCCCGGTCAGAACCACCGTCAACCGGTCGCCCTTCATCGAGCCCTCGACCGACACATGGGTGCGTTTGATGCCGAGGTCATCGGCGAGCTGCTGGCCCTCGCGCTTCATCTCGCTCGGGTAGTAGACGGTGTTCTCCGGGATGGAGCCCATCCAGTTGTCCTCGCCGACGACGTTCCAGCCGACCGTGTTCGCCTTGGCCGCGACGTCGCCGGCCAAGCCGACGATATTCGACTGGTTGTAGACCTCGACGCTGACCTTGGCGCGGTCGACCGGCGAAGGCTCGGCCTTGGGCGGCTTCTTCTCCTCGGCCTTGGCCGCCTTCGGTGAGGCCGACGCGGAGGCCGAGGGGCTGCCACCGGCCTGGGCGATCTCCTTGCCCCCGTCTCCGTCGCCACCGGTGATCCAGAAGATGATCACCGCGGCGATGACGGCCACCACGCTCAGCGCGATGACGGGTGTGGGGAGCGCGACGCCACGCTCACCCTTCGAAGGACGTACGCAGCCGGTCATTCAGACCTCGAAACCGAGCCGTCTCGCCGAGCGCTGACGCTGCCGGGCCGCGCGGAGCCGTCGCAGGCGGCGTACCAGCAGAGGGTCGGCCTCGAGGGCCTCCGGCTTGTCGATGAGAGCGTTGAGCACCTGGTAGTAACGGGTGGCGGACATGTTGAACGCCTCGCGCACAGCGGCTTCCTTGGCTCCGGCGTACTTCCACCACTGACGCTCGAAGTCGAGGATCTGCTTGTCGCGTTCGCTGAGGCTCGCGGGGTCCTCGCCTGGGCCTGTGACCTGCACGTTGACAGCGCTCATTCCTCGTCCCCCGGTGTCGTCTGCATCTGACCACACCCTAACGCGCCGAACTACACCGCTGTGGTTCACCCTCCCGGCGTGTTACTCGACAGGTATTCCGATCGGGGGGCCGTAAGTCACGGGTGGAACGACTCCGCGCCGAACCTGGCGCGGGTCCATTACAGTCGGAGATGTGCAGGCTGACCTGGTAATCGTGGCCAATCGGCTCCCCGTGGATCGTGTGGAGATGCCGGACGGAACGAAGGCGTGGCGACGCTCCCCAGGAGGCCTGGTCAGCGCCCTCGAGCCGGTCCTGCGGGCCAACGACGGCGTCTGGATCGGCTGGCCCGGGGGCATCGACGAGGACCTCGAACCGTTCGAGGACGACGGGCTCCACCTGCTGCCGATGACGATGACCGCGCAGGACATCGAGGAGCACTACGAGGGCTTCTCCAACGGCACCCTGTGGCCGCTCTACCACGACGTCGTGGCCAAGCCGGAGTTCCACCGCGAGTGGTGGGACGGCTACCAGCGCGTCAACCGGAGGTTCGCCGAGAAGTGCGCCGAGGTCGCCGCGAAGGGCGCGACCGTCTGGGTGCAGGACTACCAGCTCCAGCTGGTCCCGCAGATGCTGCGCGAGCTCCGCCCCGATCTGCGCATCGGCTTCTACCTGCACATCCCGTTCCCGCCGGCCGAGCTCTTCCAGCAGGTCCCCTGGCGCCGCCAGCTCCTCGAGGGCCTCCTCGGCGCCGACCTGGTCGGCTTCCAGCTGCCCCAGGCGGCTCAGAACTTCGTCCGCCTGGTGCGCCAGCGCGTCGGCCACAAGACCCACCGTGACCTGGTCTATCTCCCCGACGGGCGCACCGTGCACGCGGCCGCCTTCCCGATCTCGATCGACTTCGTCGGCTTCGACGAGATGGCCCACGACGAGGGCGTCAACCAGCGCGCCAAGGAGATCCGCCAGCAGCTCGGCGACCCGAGGAAGATCCTGCTCGGCGTCGACCGGCTCGACTACACCAAGGGCATCTACGCCAGGCTGCGCGCCTACGGCGAGATGCTCCGCGACACCGAGCTCGACGTCGAGGACGCGATCTTCGTCCAGGTGGCGGTGCCGTCGCGTGAGCGCGTCGAGCAGTACCGCAAGCTGCGCGACGACATCGACCGCCTCGTCGGCCGCCTCAACGGCGACCTCGGCCGCATCGGCCGTCCCGCGATCTCCTACCTCCACACCTCGCTCCCCCGCGCGGAGATGGCCGCGCTCTACCGCGCCGCCGACATCATGGTCGTCACCCCCTACCGCGACGGCATGAACCTGGTCGCGAAGGAGTATGTCGCCTGCCGCTACGACAACGACGGCGCCCTCGTCCTCTCCGAGTTCGCCGGCGCGGCCGAGGAGCTGCGCCAGGCCTGGCTCGTGAACCCCTACGACATCAACGGGATGAAGGCGGCGCTGCTCGAGGCGTACAAGGCCGAGCCGAAGGAGCTCACCCGCCGGATGCGGGCCATGCGTAAGCAGGTCGCCTCCAAGGACGTACGTTACTGGGCCGACTCGTTCCTCGAGGAGCTCGCCGCGGTGCAGGGCAGCCACACCAAGAACGTGCTCCCGCCCAACGCCCACTAGGACCGGCCAGGTGGCTAGAGTCGAGGCGTGACCACCAACTCTGACCCGATCAGGTGGGGAATTCTCGGCACCGGCCGGATCGCCCACTCCCTCGCCACCGATCTGCTGCTCGTCCCCGACGGCCGGCTCGTGGCCGTCGGCTCCCGGAGCAAGGAGTCCGCGGAGACGTTCGCGAAGGAGTACGCCGCCAACGGCCCGGTCCGCGCGCACGGCTCCTATGAGGAGCTGGCCGCCGACGAGGACGTCGACGTCGTCTACGTCGCCACCCCCCACTCCCACCACCTCGAGCACGCCACCCTCATGCTCGACGCCGGCAAGCACGTGCTGTGCGAGAAGGCGCTGACGCTCAACGCCGCCGACTCCCAGAAGATGGTCGACCTGGCCACCTCCAAGAAGCTCTTCCTCATGGAAGCCATGTGGATGGCGACCAACCCGATCATCCGGCGCCTCGTCACCGACGTGAAGTCGGGCCGCTTCGGGGTCCCCCGTCACGTACACGCCGAGCTCGGTTTCGTCGCCGACCCCGAGCAGCACCAGCGCCTTCTCGACCCCGCGCTCGGCGCCAGCGCGCTGCTCGACATGGGCATCTACCCGCTCACCTTCGCCCACCTGCTCTTCGGCGAAGCTCGCGCGCTGACCGCTCAGGCCAATCTCGGGGAGGGTGCCGACGGCGCCACCTTCGACCTCGACCTGGTGATGACCGGGAAGTACGCCGGCAACGAGCTCTCCACCATGGTCTCCTCGGTCACCTCCTACTCCTCGCGCTCGGCGGCCATCGCCACCGACCAGGGCCGCGTCGAGCTGACCGACTTCCACCACCCGTCCTCGGCGATCTTCAAGCCCGCCAACGGCGACGAGCCCGTCGAGATCGTCGGCGACGAGCCCGTCATCGGAGCCGCGTACGGCAACGAGATCGTCGAGGTGCAGCGCTGCCTGCGCGAGGGCCTCCTGGAGTCTCCGCTGGTGCCCCACAGCCAGACGCTCAGCCTGATGCGCCAGATGGACATGATCCGCGAGTCCATCGGCGCCCGCTACGCCAGCGAAAGCTGAGGGAGCCGTCTCCTACACGCGACTTGGTCTCGACTCTCAGGCGGTGTTCGGCTTCTCGTTGAACGTACGGTGCGGCTGCACGACGGCGAGGAGCTCGCGGGCCACATCGGGGCCGAGGGCACCCCAGTGGTCCTTGTAGCCGTAGACACCGGCGACGGTGCGTGACTCGTAGTCGCCGTTCATGACCTCGATGTCGTGCGGTGTGATCAGGCCGGGGTGGGCGACGCCGACGGCGGCGGAGACCTTCGTCAGCTCCCTTCGCAGGGTCCTGAGGTAGCTGGCGCAGCGATCGCCCTTGTCCTGCGGGTCGAGGCCGCCGGAGAGCCACTTGCTCTGCGTCGCGACGCCGGTCGGACAGGTGTCGTCGTGGCACTTCTGAGCCTGGATGCAGCCGATCGACATCATCGCCTCGCGGCCGACGTTGACCATGTCGGCACCTAGCGCGAAGGCGACGGCGGCGTTCTCCGGCAGGCCGACCTTGGCCGAACCGATGAAGGTGACCGAGTCGGTCAGGCCGAGCTCGGCGAAGGTGCCGTAGACCCGCGAGAAGCCGATCCGGTACGGCATCGCGACCGCGTCGGAGAAGATCAGCGGCGCGGCGCCGGTGCCACCCTCGCCGCCGTCGACGGTGATGAAGTCGACGCCACGCTCGCCCGACCGCATCTTGCCGGCGAGCTCCTGCCAGAACTCCATCTCACCGACCGCCGACTTGATGCCGACCGGCAGCCCGGTCTCGGAAGCGATCATCTCGACGAAGTCGAGCATCGAGTCGACGTCGTGGAAGGCGGAGTGCCGAGACGGCGACACGCAGTCCTTGCCGAGCTCGATGCCGCGGATCTCGGCGATCTCCGGGGTCACCTTGGCCGCCGGCAGCAGCCCACCGAGGCCGGGCTTGGCGCCCTGGGAGAGCTTGATCTCGATCGCCCTGACCGGCGCGGTGGCGACCCGCTCCTTGAGCCGATCGATCGAGAAGGTGCCGTCAGCGTTCCGGCACCCGAAGTAGGCGGTGCCGATCTGCATCACCAGATCCGCACCACCTTCCAGGTGGTAGGGCGAGATGCCACCCTCACCGGTGTTGTGCATCGCCCCGGCCCGGCGTGCGCCGAGGTTGAGCGCCTTGATCGCCGGCCCGGACAGAGACCCGAACGACATCGCCGAGATGTTGACGACCGACTCCGGCCGGAACGCCTTCGCGCGCCCGCGCGCACCCCCGAGCACCTTCGCCGACGGGAGCTTGGCGGCCCGGTCGTGGTCGTCGGGCAGCGAGTCGGCGAACGTACGGTGCTTGATGTGAATGTGGCCCTGGACGTGCTCGATGTCGTTGTCGGTGCCGAAGCCGAAGTAGTTGTTCTGCTCCTTGGCCGAGGCGTAGACCCAGCGCCGCTGGTCTCGGCTGAAGGGCCGCTCCTCGTCGTTGTCGGCGACGATGTACTGCCGCAGCTCCGGCCCGATCTTCTCCATCAGGTACCGCGCGTGCCCGATCACCGGGAAGTTCCGCAGGATTGCGTGCTTGCGCTGGGTCAGGTCGCGCGCGGCGACCACGCCGGCGGCAACTGCCACTCCCCCGAGGAGGGTCGTCATCTTCATGTACGTCTTCCTACCGGGCGGTCACCTCGTTGTAAACGTCCGGGTCGGTGTCGCCGGGCGTCGCTCAGGCGAACTCGGGCATGACCTTCGACTCGAAGAGCTCGATGGAGGCGCGGTCGTAGGCGGCGTCGGCGAAGTAGCCGATGGCGTACGTCATCCCGAGCGCTTCCACGGCCTTGAGCTTCTCCACCGCCTGGTCCGGCGTGCCGACCAGCGAGGTCGGGCCGTCGACCCCGCCGGCGACGACCTCGGCCGCCTTGGCCGCACCCAGGTGCGGCACCAGCCGGGCCTCCCAGGCCTTGACCTTCTCGGCGACCTCGGCCTCGTTCTCCCCGAGCAGCACGTTGAAGTTCGACGAGCGGGTGATCTCCGCGAAGTCGCGCCCGAGGGTCTCGCAGTGGCCGCGCAGGATGTCGGACTTCGCCTTGAAGGTCTCCGGGTCACCGAGGAAGTTGGTGTAGTCGGCGTACTGCGCCGCGATCTTGAGCGTCACCTTCTCGCCACCGCCGGCGATCCACAGCGGGATGCCGGAACGGCCCTGCTGAAGAGGCAGCGGCTCACAGATGGCGCCGTCGACCTGGTAGTACTTCCCGTCCAGCGACGAGATGCCCTTGGTCCAGGCCTGCTGGAAGATCTGGACGCCCTCGCGGAGCATCCCGAGGCGGTCGCGCGCCGCCGGGAAGCCGTAGCCGTAAGCCCGCCACTCGTGCTCGTACCAGCCCGCGCCGATGCCCATCTCGACCCGGCCGCCGCTGATGTGGTCGGCGGTCGCGGCGACCTTCGCCAGGTAGGCCGGGTTGCGGTAGGACATGCACGAGCACATCTGCCCGAGGCGCACCCGCGACGTCACCGCGCCCAGACCCGCCATCAGCGACCAGGCCTCGTGGGTCGCCTGGTCGGAGGGCTCCGGGGTGGTGTGGAAGTGGTCGTAGACCCAGATCGACTCCCAGCTCCCGGCATCGGCGTGCAGAGCCAGATCCTTCATGGTCGTCCACTGGTCCGCCGGGTCGATCCCGACGAGGTCGAAGCGCCATCCCTGCGGGACGAAGAAACCGAACTTCATGTCTACTCCTTGATGAGTCAACCTGGGTGCCACAGACAACTTATCCGTCGGTGCCAGCCGATACCCTCATGATTTATGAGTGCACTGGCAGGACTCGTGGACAAGGGCCTGATGGCAGCCGACTGGGCCGAGGCGCTGGCGCCGGCCGAACCGCAGATCGAGCAGATGGGTCGCTTCCTGCGCGACGAGCTGGCGGCCAGGCGTCCCTACCTTCCCGACGGCGACCGGATCTTCAACGCCTTCCGGCGCCCGCTGAGGGACGTACGCGTCCTGATCGTCGGCCAGGACCCCTACCCGACCATCGGGCACCCCATCGGGCTCAGCTTCGCGGTCGAGAAGGACGTACGTCCACTGCCGGCGTCGCTTCGGAACATCTATGCCGAGCTGGCCACCGACCTCGACCTGAAGATGCCCGAGCACGGCGACCTGTCGACCTGGGCCGACCGCGGCGTGATGCTGCTCAACACCTCGCTGACGGTGCGGCCGGGGGCTCCCGCCTCCCACTCGAAGAAGGGCTGGGAGGAGGTCACCGGGCGGGCGATCGACGTCCTCGGCCGACGCGGCGGACCGCTGGTCGCGATCCTGTGGGGCCGGCACGCGCAGAATCTCGAGCCGAAGCTCAACGATGTGCCCGCGATCAAGTCCGTCCACCCCTCACCGCTCTCCGCGCGCCGGGGGTTCTTCGGGTCCCGTCCGTTCTCCCGCGCCAACGCCCTCCTGGTCGAGCAGGGCGGTTCCCCGGTCGACTGGTCCCTGCCTGATTGAGCTCTGTCCGATTAGGATCGGCCCCATCGGCCCATCGGCGCGGTGAACGGGGGTCACGTGGGCGAGAACACGACCGGACCGACGCTGTCGGTGTCACGGCGACTCAAGATCGCCGGCACCATCGTCGTCGTCCTGGCGGCGGTCTGGGCCGCCGTGCTCGGCGGACGGGCCCTCCTGGAACGTGCCGGTCCGCCGGAGTTCCCCGCGACCGACGTACGCGACTGGGCGACCTTCGCCGACCACCTCGTCCTCGGCACCGCCGGCCCCGCCGACACAGACCGGCTCGAGGTCACGACCGTCCTGTGGAGCCGGCAGGGAGCCCACCAGATCGGCCGCGGAATCACCCTCGACGCCGACATGACCGAGGGCGAGGCGTACGCCGTGCCGGTGGCCTGGCTCGAGGGCGGCGGCGGACGCTGGGTGGCACTGTCGGCCGAAGCGGTGCTGCCCCTCGACGGCGGGCGGGTCACCGGGGGTGGGCAGACCTGGGCGGCCGACCACGCCGGGGAGTCGCCCCGGGGCCTCGCCACCGAGCTCTACGAGACCGGTCCGCACCCGGCCGCCGTCCCCTACCTCTATGAGAGTCTCGAGCAAAGACTCGCCGCTGTGGAGCGGTAGGTAAGATTTCAAGCGTGAGCCAGGACTCCCCCACGCGGCCCCAACGTGCCAACTGGCTTCGGGCCGGCATTTGGTCGCTCGGCTTCGTCGCCCTGCTCTGGGTGCTCGAGGCCACCGATTACATCAGCGGGCACCAGCTCGACACGCTGGGCATCCAGCCACGCACCGACGCCGGCCTGCTCGGCATCGTCTTCGCTCCGGTGCTCCACTTCGGCTGGGCCCACCTCTACGGCAACACCCTGTTCGCGCTCGTTCTCGGCTTCCTGGTGCTCGCCTCGGGCATCGGCCGCGGGATCGTGGCGACGCTCATCATCTGGGTGGTCGGAGGCGTCGGCGTCTGGCTGATGTCGCCCCCGGACAGCATCACCGCCGGCACCTCGATGCTGATCTTCGGCTGGCTCGTCTACCTGATCCTGCGTGGCCTGTTCAGCCACCGCGTCGGCCAGATCGTCATCGGCGTGGTCATCTTCCTTGCCTGGGGCAGCCTGCTCCTCGGCGTACTCCCCGGGCAGACCGGTGTCTCCTGGCAGGGCCACCTCTTCGGCGCGATCGGTGGCGCGCTGGCGGCCTGGCTGCTCAACGACCCGCCCAAGAAACAGGCCCAGAAGCAGTCCGTCTGAAGCTGCAGTCGCAGAATACTGCCATGCAGATCCTCTCCATCCAGTCGCACGTGGCCTTCGGCTACGTCGGCAACTCGGCGGCAGTCTTCCCGATCCAGCGCCTCGGTCACGAGGTCTGGCCCGTGCTCACGGTCAACTTCTCCAACCACACCGGCTACGGCGCGTGGCGTGGACCGGTCGTGGCCGCCGAGCAGGTCGCCGAGGTCATCGAGGGCATCTCCGAACGCGACGGTCTCTCCACCGTCTCCGCGGTCCTCTCCGGCTACCAGGGCGACCCGGCCGTCGGCGCGATCATCCTGGATTCCGTACGCCGCGTGAAGGCGCTCAACCCGCGGGCGCTCTACTGCTGCGACCCGGTGATGGGCGACGTCGGGCGCGGCATGTTCGTCCGTGAGGGCATCCCGGAGTTCATGCGCGACGAGGTCGTCCCGGCTGCCGACGTGATCACGCCCAACCACTTCGAGCTCAACTTCCTCGCCGGTCTCGAGTCGACCGACACGCTGCAGGAGGTGCTCGCCGCCGTCGACATCGTCCGCGAGTCCGGACCGTCCAACGTGCTGGTCACCTCGGTGATCACCAAGGACCCCACGCACCTCGACCTGGTCGCCGTCTCCGACGAGGGCGCCTGGTCGGTCACCACTCCCCTGCTCCCGATCTCCCCCAACGGCGGCGGCGACGTCACCGCGGCGGTCTACCTCTCCCACCTGCTCTCGACCGGCTCGACGCCGGCCGCCCTCGGCCGCACCGCGAACACCCTCTTCGCCATCCTCGACCGCACCCTGAAGTCCGGCCGCCGCGAGCTCGAGCTCGTCGCCTCCCAGGACGACATCGCCAACCCGCCGACCACGTACGAGGTCACTCAGCTCCGCTGATCAGTAGGACTTGCCGTCGGCGTAACGCTGCCGCCGCCAGGCCCTGCCGCTTCCCCGGTTCTTGGCCTTGTACGTCGGCAGCTGGCTGTCGCAGTTCGGACAGACCAGTCTCAGGTTCTCGCGTCTGTTGTTGGTGGCATCTCCGTCGATGTGGTCCAGCACGAAGGCGAGTTCGAGGCCGTTCCACTCAGACGGGATCGCGCAGACCGCACAGAGGCCGCCCTGCTGCTGGAGGACGTAGTCGCGAATGTAGTGGCGGCGCTTGCTCTGCGCCTTCCCGATCCCGGTGGAAAGCCATTCCTCGACCATGCGCGTCTGCTTCACCTGCATCTGGCAGGCGTTGCTGCAGTAGATCTTCTGGTGTCGCTGGGTCAGCTCCCGGCCGCACCCCAAGCATCGGGTCATGGCAATGACTGTACGGCCGACCTCCGACAGTTTTGTGGAGCCGGTGACAGGAGTCGAACCCGCGACATTTCGCTTACAAGGCGAACGCTCTACCAACTGAGCTACACCGGCATGCCGTACGTCTCCGTGACGGCGGGACAATCGTAGCCAGTCGCGGGCCGATGTACGCAGCCGACGCGGCTAGCGCGCGGGATCGAGCGGGACGTACTCGTGGGCGGTGAGGGCGCCGTTGGTCTCCAGCTCGACGGACTGGACGCCGACGGGGAGCCCGTCGGCGTAGGTGATCAGGGTGACCTCGGCGGTGCGGCGGATCTTCCCCATCGCGAAGGCGTACGCGGCGCCGCCGGTGGTGCCGTTGGTGTAGGTCCAGCCGATGTCGCCGTTCTCGCCGATCACCTCGCTCGGTCCCTGGTGGACGTGGCGGTGGCCGCCGACGACGAGGGTCGCGCAGCCGCGTCGCAGGGTCTCGCGGCCCAGCGACGGGTCGTGGACGAGGAGGGTCGCGACGGGCTTGCCGTCGTCCTTCGAGGCACAGGCGATGTCGGCCAGCTTCTCGCCGGCCTCCTCGAGGGTGACGCCCTTCTCGTCGATCCAGTTACCGAGGCCGCTGGTGCGCGGGTCAGGTACGCCCAGGAGCGTCGAGCCGCCGGGGCCGTCGACGACCTCGCCGTCGAGCATGGTCCAGCCCTGCTTGGCCAGGTAGTCGCCGACCGTCGGGCCGTGGTCGTGGTTGCCGGTGACCGCCCACTTGTCCAGGCCGTCGCTGGCGTCGGTGAGCGAGTCGAGGGAGAAGGTCTCCCAGTCGGATCCGGTCGAGGTGTCGTCGCCGGCATCCAGGACGCCGGTCGCGCCACCCTCGTCAGCGATCGCGCGCACCACGGAGTCCATGCCGACGTTGTCGTGGCGGTCGGAGACGAGGACCGACACGGTCTCGTCCTCGCCCGGCTCGCGCAGCGCCAGGTCCGGCACCTTCGCCACGACCTCCTCGTAGAAGGTCCGGCTGGAGTTGTACGTGTCGACGGCGCTGGCCACGAGCCGACGGGTCTGGTTCGCGTAGGCGTCGCCGCGGACCTCGACGTCGGCCAGCTCGTCGGGCACGGGGATCGCCGCGCCGAGGAAGTCGGCCAGCGGGGTCCAGTCGCCGGCGACCGGTTCGGCCTCCTTGTCCGCCGCGGGCGCTCCGGCCTCGCCCCAGGGCTGCCAGACCGCGACCGTGAGCACCGCCACCGTGACCACGCCGATGCCCACGGTGGCGAGACCGTGCCGCGTACGAGCCGATTCCTTGACACGTCTGCGCAGGTCGGCGCGGCGTTGGGAACCGGGCAGCCACCACAGCAGCACTGCCCCGGTGACGATCGCCAAGGAGACCGCGGCGCCGCGGAGCACGGCCGCGATGAGCATCGACTCGACCTGCTCCACCACGACCGCGCGTTGACCGTCGGGGGCCGACCCGAGAACCGCGTAGCGCTCGAAGAGCTCGTCCATCGACCGCAGCTCGGTCTTCCCGAGAGTCACGTCGACACCGACCGGGCCACCGACGTCCAGACGTACGTCGGGCAGCACCGGTCCGGTGTGGATGATCGCCTTCCCCGACAGCGTCGGGCGCAGGACCGAGTCGTGGCCGGCCAGGACCACCTGGCGTTCGCTGGACAGGAAGAGCCACGCACTCAGCGCCACGGCCAGCACGAGCCACAGCACTCCGAGCCCCGCCCAGACGGCGAGGCCCCGAAACAGAGTGCGGCGAGAGATCAGCGACGCGCCTCCGCGACCGCGTAGAGCACGACCGACGCGGCGACGCCGGCATTGAGGGACTCTACGGAGTTGACCATCGGGATCGACACTATCTGGTCGCAGGTCTCCTGGACCAGGCGGGAGAGCCCGCCGCCCTCGGCACCGACGACGATCACCAACGGACCGTCGGCGAGGCCCTCGGGGGCACCCAGCTCGGGCAGCGTGATGTCACCCTCCATGTCCAGCCCGACGACCATGCAGCCGGCCTCCTGGTACGCCTTCAGCTGCCGGGTCAGGTTGACCGTCTGCGCGACCGGGATCCGCGCCGCGGCACCGGCACTCGTCTTCCACGCGGCGGCGGTCATCCCGGCCGCACGCCGCTCCGGGATCACCACGCCGTGGGCGCCGAAGGCCGCGGCCGAGCGCACGATGGCGCCCAGGTTGCGCGGGTCGGTGACCTGGTCGAGCGCGACGATCAGCGCCTTCTCCCTGACCTCGGCCGCGCGGTCGAGCAGGTCGTCGGCGTGGGCGTACTCGTAGGCGGGGATCCGCGCCGCGAGGCCCTGGTGACCGTTGAAGCCGGTCAGCCGGTCGAGCTCGACCTTGGTCACCTCGAGCAGCGAGATGCCCTTCTCGGAGGCGAGCATGAACGCCTCGCGCAGCCGCCCGTCGCGCTCGGCACCCTCGGCGACGTAGAGCCCGTTGACCGGTACGTCCTCGCGCAGTGCCTCGACCACGGAGTTGCGTCCGATGATCCACTCGGCGTCACCGGCGGCCCGCTTGCGCGGACCCTTGTTGCGCTGCTCGGAGGCTTGAGCCGCCTTGTGGGCCTTGTGGTAGGGCCGGTCCTTCGCCTTCGGCGTCGGGCCCTTGCCCTCCAGACCCTTGCGACGGTTGCCGCCGGTGCCGACCTGGGCACCCTTCTTACGTCCCTTCGCGATCGCTCCGCGACGCTGGGAGTTGCCTGCCATCAGTTAACGCTCCATTTCGGACCCTCAGGGGTGTCCTCGATCTCGATCCCGGCATCCTTGAGCCGGTCTCGCATGGCATCGGCGCGGGCCCAGTCCTTGGCAGCGCGCGCCTCGGCGCGCTCGTCCAGGACCCCGCGAACAAGTACGTCGAGCGCGCCGGTCAGCTTCTCGTCATCACCGCTCGCCGGACCCCACGCCGGGTCGGCGGGGTCCAGACCGAGGATGTCCAGCATCGCGCGCACGCTCGCGGCGACCCCGCGCAGCGCCGGGCTGTCGCCGTCGGCGATCAGCTTGTTGCCCTCGCGTACGACCTCGTGCAGGGCGGCCACCGCAGCCGGGGTGCCGAGGTCGTCGTCCATCGCGTTGACGAAGTCGGCGCAGGGCACGCCATCTGCCGAGATCTCGCCAAGAACCGACGCCGCGCGCTCCAGGAAACCTTCGATCCGCTGGAACCCGGCTGCGGCCTCCTCGAGCGCCTCGAACGAGAACTCGACGTGGGACCGGTAGTGGGCCGCGACCAGGTAGTAGCGCAGCTCGATGCCGCGTACCTTCTTCAGGACCTCGGGGATGACCAGCGAGTTGCCCAGCGACTTCGACATCTTCTCGCCGGAGGTCGTGATCCAGGCGTTGTGCAGCCAGTAGCTCGCGAAGGGCCGCCCGGCAGCGCGCGACTGGGCCTGCTCGTTCTCGTGGTGCGGGAAGCGCAGGTCGAGGCCGCCGCCGTGGAAGTCGAAGGCGGGACCGAGGTACTTCCCGGCCATGGCCGAGCACTCGATGTGCCACCCGGGCCGCCCCAGACCCCAGGGCGAGGGCCAGGAGGCGGTCTCCGGCTCGGAGACCTTCCGGCCCTTCCACAGCGCGAAGTCACGTGGGTCGCGCTTGCCCCGCGGGTCCGCGTCGGCGGCGGCCTCCATGTCGTCGACCTTCTGCCCCGACAGCTCGCCGTAGGAGGGCCAGGAGCGCACGTCGAAGTAGACATCGGCCGAACCGTCCTCGGCAGCGTAGGCGTGCCCCTTCGCGATCAGCTCCTCGATCAGCGCGATGATCTCGGGGATGTGACCGGTGGCCAGCGGCTCGTAGGTCGGCCGGGCGACGTTGAGCGAGGCGTAGGCGGCGTCGAGCTCGCGGTGCATGGTGTAGCCGAGGTTGTACCAGGGGCGTCCCTGCTCGGCCGACTTCGCCAGGATCTTGTCGTCGATGTCGGTCACGTTGCGGATGAACGTGGTCTCGTACCCCGACGCCCGCAGCCACCGCTGCAGCACGTCGAAGTTCACCCCGCTCCGCACGTGCCCGACATGCGGCTCGCTCTGCACGGTCAGGCCACAGACATAGAGCGACGCCTTGCCGGGCTGCAAGGGGGTGAAGTCACGTACTTCACGGGTCGCCGAGTCGTAGAGCCTGAGTGCCATACCCCAAGTCTAGGGACGTACGCGTGTTCCCTACCTATCGCGACGCACGATGAGCGCGGTCGCGATCGCTGCCACGCCGTCACCGCGGCCGGTGAGTCCGAGACCGTCGGTGGTCGTGGCGGTCACGGTGACGCTCGCGCCGGCTGCCGCGGTGAGCGCCCGGTTGGCCTCGTCGCGGCGCGGACCGATCTTGGGCCGGTTGCCGATCACCTGCACCGCGACGTTCCCGATCTCGAAACCAGCATCACGGACCCGGCGCGCGGCCTCGGTCAGCAGCACGACTCCGGCCGCCCCGGCCCACTCGGGCTCGGAGGTGCCGAAGTTGGACCCCAGGTCGCCGAGCCCCGCGGCGGAGAAGAGGGCGTCGCAGCAGGCGTGGGCCGCCACGTCCCCGTCGGAGTGCCCGGCGAGACCCTGCGGCTCGTCGGGGAAGGCGAGGCCGGCCACATGCATCGGGACACCGTCGGCAAGGCTGTGTACGTCGGTCCCGATGCCGATCAGAGGAAGCTGCACGCTCCGCAGTCTCCCAGACAGGACTCAGGCAACCTTCCGGTGGCCGACGTGGATGAGCCCGTCGACGACCCGGACCTCGTAGGCGGGGATGGTCACGTGCGGGTCGTCCAGGCACTGTCCCGTACGCAGGTCGAACCCGTGCCGGTGAGCCGGCGAGGCGACGAACGGCACCCCGTCGCGCACCCCGACGATGCCCTTGGCGATCACCGACGCCTTGGCGAACGGATCGTGATTTCCCAGGGCGTAGACAACGTCGTCGGGCATCCGGAAGATGGCGATGGCCTGCCCGTGGACCAGCGCCGTGGCGCCGCGCTTCACCTCGAGCGCGTCGACCGGGCAGACGGACTGCCAGTCACCCTGGTCGTCCCGCTGCGCTCGCTGGCGCTCACTCATGACGTCGCCGGCCCGAGCCGCTTCGTCCACATTCGTCGGGTCCCTCCCTTTGGTGGATTTGAACCGTAGGACGCGTGAGGGACACCTCCTGTTTCGCTCTGTTACGCGTACGTAAACACCAGCGCCCAGCCCATCGACCCAGCCCTACGGCAGTCGCCTCCGCCGAACGGATAGCCTCCAGGGGTGCCTGCCGCTCTCGTCCTCCTGGCCGCCGGATCCGGCACCCGCGTCGGAGCCGCCACCAACAAGGTGCTGCTCCCGCTCGACGGGTCCGACGATCCGGCCTCCTCAGCCCTCGGCCTCTCGCTCCGGACCGCCCTGGCGGTGCCCGACGTGCGCCGTCTCGCCCTGGTCGTACGCAGCGGCGACGAGGAGGCGGTCGCGGCCGTCGCCCAGCCCCTGCTCGGCGATCGTGAGGTCGTGATGGTCGCCGGTGGCGACACCCGCCACGCCTCCGAACAGGCCGCACTGGCCGTGCTGAGGGCCGACATCGAGGCCGCCGGGGAGGACGCCATCGACGTGGTCGCGATCCACGACACCGCCCGGCCGCTGGTGTCGCCCGAGCTCTTCTCCGCGGTCATCGGCGTCGCCCGCAAGCACGGTGGCGCCATCCCCGCCGCCCCGCTCAGCCACCTCTCGACGCGTGACCTGCAGCCCGTGGCAGGTGCGCTCGTGGGCGTACAGACTCCGCAGGCGTTCCGGGCGACCGAGCTCCTGGCCGCCTATGCCCAGGCCGCGGCCGATGGCTTCGACGGCACCGACACCGGCGCGACCCTGGAGCGCTACGCCTCCGGCGTACGCATCGTCGCGGTGCCCAGCTCGTCGCTGAACCTCAAGGTGACCTTCGCCGACGACCTGGGCGCGGTCACGACGCTGCTCAACTGACAGCGCTGGACGACAGCGCCTCGAGCAGGCGTACGTCATCCTCGGACGCGACGCGGCGACCGACCGGCGGCGCCTCGACCGAGACGACCGGGAACCGGCGGGCCAGCGACCCCGCGATCTCGGCGAAGTCGCCGGCGGGCCAGTCGTCCAGGGCGGCCACGACGGCCGGGGGCAGCACGATCGGCGATGCGACCGAGACCAGCGAGGTGCGGTCGATGGTCGCGCCGAGGACCGGCATCCCGTCCTCGATGCCCAGGTTCTTGACGGTGTCCGTGACCGGGCGTACGCCGACCACGACCGCCTCGCGCGCGAGCGCGGTCGAGACACAGTGAGCAATGAAGGCCGGCGGGGTCATCGGGCACAGCGAGTCGTGCAGGACGAGCGGCTCCTCGGCCGCGACCATCCCCTCCCACGAGGTGGTGAAGTCGACGGGGGTCACCCCGGACTCCCCGAGGGACCAGGTCGCCGCGGCGACCAGCGCCTCGCCGTGGATCAACGTGAACGGCAGCGAGCCTCGGCCGTCCTCGGCGACGATCCCGAGGGCCGGCGGAACCTCGGCGGTCTCGTCGATCTCGTCGTAGTCGGCGTAGGGGTCCTCCATGGGGCCACCGTATCGTCCGCGTTGAGTCCCCCGCGGAGCCTCCTAAAAACGCGAAACAGGCCCCGGGTTTCCCCGGAGCCTGTAACGCAGACCGAAACCAGCGTCAGCTGGCCAGCACCTCGTCGAGGAGGACTTCAGCCTTGTCTTCGTTGGTGTGCTCGCACAGCGCGAGCTCCGAGACGAGGATCTGGCGTGCCTTGGCGAGCATGCGCTTCTCCCCGGCGGAGAGGCCGCGGTCACGCTCACGACGCCACAGGTCACGCACGACCTCGGCGACCTTCATGACATCGCCGCTGTGCAGCTTCTCCAGGTTTGCCTTGTAACGACGCGACCAGTTGGTCGGCTCTTCGACGTGCTCCGCACGAAGCACCTCGAAGACTCGATCAAGCCCGTCCTTGTCTACGACGTCTCGAACTCCGACGAGCTCGAGATTGTTCGACGGAACACGCACCACGAGGTCCTGCTGAGCGATGATGCGGAGGACCAGATACTGCCGCTCCTCGCCCTTGATGGTGCGCATCTCGATGTCTTCGATGACGGCCGCGCCATGGTTCGGGTATACGACGGTCTCGCCGACGGTGAAAGTCATATTTTTAGGTACCCCTTCCTAGGGCTATAAGTCTACCACGGATCTTAGAATTCGGATTCCGTGTTTGCGCAGGTCAGGGGCTCAATCTGGGGTTGACAGATTGACAAGTTGTGTGGTTCCGCGCGCGCAGGCCCACCGATCGTGGCAGCATGGCTGATTTCGAAACGACTCCGAAATCTCGCCGTAGCCAGCCTGTTGTCCTGCGCGTCTCGACCGAGTGCCCGATACTGCCGCCATGGCGAATGCATCGCAGAGCGCCCCCAAGACCATCTTCACCGTGTCGTCGCACGCCCAGGATCAGGACCCGGAAGAGACGCAGGCCAGTGCGTCGGCCGTTCCTGATGCCCCGGCGGGCAGAGCAAGCGTCATGAACAAGGTGGGCAACTGGGCCCCGTTCCTCCTCATCCGCTCCGCCCACCCCCGCCAGGCGGTGCTGACCGCCATCGGCCTGTCGGTGGCGGCCGTCCTCGCCGGGCTGACGACGCGCGAGGTGACGCTGATCGCGGTCACCGTGCTCGTCGGCCAGGCGGTCCTCGGCTGGCACAACGACCTCGTCGACCAGGCCGTCGACCGTCGTCACGAGCGCGAGGGCAAGCCGATCTCGGACGGCCGTCTCGAACCGGGCAGCGTCTGGTTCGCGCTGTGCTGCGGCGTACTGCTCGTCATCCCGCTCTCGGTCACCTCTGGCACCGTCGCGGGGCTGTTCTACCTCGGCTCGCTGGTGCTCGGGATGCTCGCCAACGTACTGCTGCGCAAGGGCCTCTTCTCCTGGGTCCTGTGGGCGGCGGCCTTCGCCTGCTACCCCGGATACCTCTCGTACGCCGGCTGGGCCGGTGAGTCCGCGGGCGGAGCGCCCCACTGGATAATGGTCGCGCTTGCGGCGGCACTCGGTGTCGGCGTGCACTTCCTGACCGCGCTGTGGGGCCTGGTCGCCGACAACGAGGACAAGTGGACGTACCTGCCGCTCAAGGCCGGACTGAAGCTCGGGGCCGGCAAGCTCCTCCTCGTCACGCTCGTCTACATCGCCCTGGTGATCGCCGGGATGCTGTACGCCGCGAGCGCCGTCGGACTGCGTGCCTGACCCTTTTCCGATATCGCAGGATCGGGCGGATAGAGTGTCGCGCGTGACGACCAAGGTTATGCAGAAGCGGCTCGCAGTGACGGGCGCACTCGTGGCTCTCGCCCTTCCGGCGCTCACCGCCTGCAGCAGCTTCGACTACGCGACGGACCGGCCCAACGACATCACCCACGGCGGGTCGACGCTCGACGGTGCCATCCGGATCAACGCCGCTCGCATCGTGACCGCGCAGGAAGGCTCCGGCGTCCTGGTCGGCACCTTCTCGCTCGACCCGGCGATCAACCCGGCGGTCGCCGGCGAGGCGCTGCCGTCGGTCACCTCGATCGCCACGGCGACCGAGGCCGAGGAGACCGTCACGCCCGAGTCGTTCACCCCGATCGAGCTGCCGAAGTCCGGCATCATCAACCTGGCCGACCCGGCCACCGGTGGCATCGCGGTCACCGGCGACTTCAAGCCGGGCGACAGCATCCCGATGACCTTCACCTTCTCCGAGGGCGAGGAGAAGACCATCTCCGTCCCGGTGGTCACCCAGTGTGGTCCGTACGCCGACGTCGTCGCCGCCGTCGACGAGACCACGAAGCCCGCGAAGAAGGGCAAGAACGCCGAAGCCCAGGCGTCCGAGGACGCTGCCGCCGAGGGAGCTGCCGAGGGCAGCGAGGAGGCTTCGACCCTGCCGGCCGACGAGCCCGCCGAGGGCGAGAACGCGACCGAGACCGAGGCTGAGGGCGAGCACGCCACCGAGGGCGAGGCGCACGACGAGTCCGCGGGCACCATCTCCGAGGACCCCTACTCCTGCGAGTTCCCGCCGGCCGCTCTGCCCGGTGCCGAGGAAGCTCACTGATGACCTACAAGCTCGTCCTTCTGCGTCACGGCGAGAGCGAGTGGAACGCGCTCAACCTGTCCACCGGCTGGGTCGACGTCGACCTCACCGACAAGGGCCGGGCCGAGGCCGTCAACGGCGGGAAGCTGCTCGCCGAGGCCGGGATCCTTCCCGACCTGGTCCACACGAGCCTGCTGCGCCGCGCGATCAACACCGCCAACATCGCCCTCGACACCGCCGATCGGCACTGGATCCCGGTGCGCCGCGACTGGCGCCTCAACGAGCGCCACTACGGCGCGCTCCAGGGCAAGAACAAGTCCGAGACGCTGAAGAAGTTCGGTGAGGAGCAGTTCCAGCTGTGGCGCCGTTCCTATGACGTACCGCCGCCGCCGATCGAGGCCGACTCCGAGTACTCCCAGGCCGGCGACCCGCGCTACGCCGACATCGAGGTGCCCGCCACCGAGTGCCTCAAGGACGTCGTCGCCCGGATGCTCCCCTACTGGGACTCCGCCATCGTGCCCGACCTGAAGACCGGTGAGACCGTCTTGGTCACCGCCCACGGCAACAGCCTGCGCGCGCTGGTCAAGCACCTCGACAACATCTCCGAGGCCGAGATCGCCAAGCTCAACATCCCCACGGGCCAGCCACTGGTCTACGAGCTCGACGAGTCGCTGAAGCCGGTCGTCACCGGCGGCACCTACCTCGACCCCGAGGCCGCGGCCGCCGCCGCTGAGGCAGTCGCCAACCAAGGCAAGCAGTAGCACCAACAATCCCGCCGAGTCATGACGAGCCGACTCGGCGGGATTTTCGGTCAGTACGAGCCGACTCGGCGGGTCAGGAGTCGGTAGGGGTCTCGCCGGTCACGACGAAGACGACCCGGTTGGCCACCGTGACGGCGTGGTCGGCGATGCGCTCGTAGTAGCGGCCCAGGAGAGCCACGTCGACGGCCGGCTCGACGCCGTGGGTCCAGTCCTGGCCCAGCAGCTCGGCGAAGGACTTGCGTCGCAGCTGGTCCATCTCGTCGTCGTCGGCGACCAGGTCCTGAGCGGCGGAGACATCGCGGGTGCGGAGGATCTCGCAGGTCCGCTCGACCATCTGCTGGGCGATCTCGGCCATCTTGGCGATGGTCGGCTGGGCCAGCTCGGGCACGGCCTTGTTCGGCGTACGCAGCCGGGCGATCTTGGCGACGTGGACGGAGAGGTCGCCCATCCGCTCGAGGTCGGAGATCATCCGCAGCGCGGCGACGACCACGCGCAGGTCGCCGGCGACCGGCGACTGGAGGCCGAGCAGCTCGAGGGCGTTCTCCTCGATGCGCTCGCGGGCGTCGTCGATCTCGACGTCCTTGTCGATCACCTGCTCGGCGAGGTCGTTGCGGGCCTCGAGGAGAGAGGTGGTGGCGTCGCGTACGGCCACCGACACCAGCTCACAAACACTGGTGAGATCGGTGAAGATGGCATCGAGGTCCTCATGGAAAGCAGCGCGCATGGGCCGATCCTAGACACACGACATGTACTGATCTTCATCCCGAGTGAACCGACGGTGAACGTTCGGCGCGGAGACGTCCAGAGGCGAAGTTTGGGTGTTTGATGGGCTTACCCTGATCGTGTGGACTCGACGACGCAGGCCTTTCTTGCTGCGCTCCTCGGCGCTGTCGTCGCCGGAGCGGCGGTGCTTGCGTGGGCGATGAGCGAACGTTCCCGCCGCCGGATCCCCGAGGTCGAGCCCCCGAAGGTTCCCTCCGAGGTGGCCGCAGTCCTCTCGGTCCTGCGCAGCAGCGCGGTCGTCGTCGACGAGCACGACACCGTGCTCAAGGCCAGCGCTCCGGCGTACGCCTTGGGTTTGGTGCGCGGCACCTCGCTGGTCTCGCCCGAGCTCTCCGAGCTCGTCCACGGTGTGCGCCGTGACGGCCAGATCCGTGAGACCGAGCTGGTGATCTCCCGGGCCAACGGCGCCTCGCGGCACGTCACCGCCCGGGTCGCTCCGCTCGGCACCCGCCTGGCCCTCGCCCTGGTCGAGGACCGCACCCGCGAGCGCCGAGTCGAGGCCGTACGCCGCGACTTCGTCGCCAACGTCAGCCACGAGCTCAAGACGCCGGTCGGCGCGATACGAGTGCTCGCCGACGCGGTCACCGAGGCCTCCGACGACCCCGAGGCCGTACGCCGCTTCTCCAACCGGATGATCACCGAGTCCGAGCGCCTGACCGCGCTCGTCCAGCAGATCATCGAGCTCTCCCGGCTCCAGGGCGACGAGCCCCTGGAGGCACCCATCGCGGTCGACGTCGACAAGGTCATCGCGGCCGCTGTCGACGCCTCGACGGTCGATGCCGATGCCAAGGGCATCAACGTGGTCAGCGCCGGCACGGCCGGGCTGCACGTCTTCGGCAACGACGAGCAGGTCTCGACCGCGGTCACCAACCTGGTCTCCAACGCGGTCGCCTACTCCGAACCGGGCTCGACCGTGACCGTCTCGACCCGCGCGACCGACGGCTCCGTCGAGATCTCCGTGGTCGATCAGGGCATCGGGATCCCGTCCACGGAGATCGACCGGATCTTCGAGCGCTTCTATCGCGTCGACCCGGCCCGCCACCGCTCCACCGGCGGCACCGGGCTCGGCCTGTCGATCGTCAAGCACGTCGCCGCTACGCATGGTGGCGAGGTCAAGGTCTGGTCGCAGGAGGGTCAGGGTTCGACCTTCACCCTCACCCTGCCCCAGCACCTACCAACTGCCGGGAAGTCCGGCACAAGCAAGGAGGAACGCCCGTGACCCGGGTACTCGTCGTCGAAGATGAAGCCAGCTACAGCGAGGCACTGTCCTACATGCTCCGCAAGGAGGGCTTCGAGGTCGCCGTCGCCGAGGACGGCACCGACGCTCTGAAGGAGTTCGACCGCAACGGGGCAGACATCGTGCTGCTCGATCTGATGCTTCCCGGCCTCTCCGGCACCGAGGTGTGCCGGCAGATCCGGGCCACCTCGTCGGTCCCGGTCATCATGGTGACCGCCAAGGACGACGAGGTCGACAAGGTCGTCGGCCTCGAGCTCGGCGCCGACGACTACGTCACCAAGCCCTACTCCCCGCGCGAGCTCGTCGCCCGGATCCGCGCCGTCCTCCGCCGAGGCACCGAGCCCGACGCGGCCCCGGCGACGCTCGAGGCCGGACCCGTCCGGATGGACGTGGAGCGCCACGTCGTGACCGTGGACGGCAACGAGCAGCGCCTGCCGCTCAAGGAGTTCGAGCTCCTGGAGATGTTCCTGCGCAACCCCGGTCGCGTCCTCACCCGCGGCCAGCTCATCGACCGCGTCTGGGGCTCCGACTACGTCGGCGACACCAAGACCCTCGACGTACACGTCAAGCGCCTGCGCGCCAAGCTCGAGCCGGACCCGTCCGAGCCGAAGTTCCTGGTCACGGTCCGCGGTCTGGGTTACAAGCTCGACCTCTGAGGCTGTTCCTTCGTCAAGGTATGCAGCCGAAGGCTCACTCCCCCAGCGGAGCTCCGCTGGGGATGTGTTCCTCGGTCGGCACACCTTGACGAAGGACCGCACCGCGCGGCATGACGAGCGACATCAGCGCGGCGGCGGCGCACAGGGCGCCGGCTGCGTACCAGACCAGGTCGTAGGACCCGGTGACATCGCGTACGACGCCGCCGACCCAGGCGACCAGACCGGCTCCGACCTGGTGGGAGGCGAGGACCCAGCCGAAGACGATCGGGGCGTCCTCGGGCCAGATCTCGCGGCACAGCGCGAGCGTGGGCGGCACGGTAGCGACCCAGTCGAGGCCGTAGAAGACGATGAAGAACACCATCGGCAGGTGCACCTCGGACGAGAGCAGCATCGGTAGGAAGATGAGGGAGATCCCGCGCAGCGAGTAGTAGATGCCGAGCAGCACCACTGGGTTGAAGCGGTCGGTGAGCCAGCCGGAGAAGATCGTCCCGGCGACGTCGAAGATCCCGATCACGGCGAGCAGCGAGGCGGCCGCGACCGGGGCCATCCCGTGGTCGTGCGCGGCGGGCACGAAGTGGGTCCTGATCAGGCCGTTCGTGGTGATCCCGCAGATCGCGAAGGCACCGGCGAGAAGCCAGAAGGCCTTGGTACGCATCGCCATCCCGAGCACGCGCACGGTCCGTAGCGCGGCGCCGGTCGCGGGCGCAGGGCGCGGCACGATCTTCGAGGCACCGTAGGGCGCCAGACCGATGTCCGCCGGGTAGTCCCGGAGCAGCAGCAACACGAACGGGATCACGGCGGCGGCGACCAGGGCGATGGTCACCGAGGCGGCCCGCCAGCCGAGCTCTCCGATCAGCACCGCCAGCACCGGCAGGAAGATCAGCTGTCCCGAGGCGCCGCCGGCGGTCAGCAGACCGCTGACCAGGCCCTGTCGCTGGTCGAACCAGCGGGTGGTGATCGTCGCGCCGAAGGCGAGCGCCATGCAGCCGCTGCCGCCGCCGACGAGTACGCCCCAGCCGAGGACGAACTGCCACGACTGGCTCATCCAGACGGTGCCGAGCGAGCCGAGGGTGATCATGGTGAGCGCGACGGCGACCACCGGACGGATCCCGAAGCGGTCCATCAGTGCGGCGGCGAACGGCGCGGTCAGGCCGTAGAGCGCGAGCTGCAGCGTGATCCCGACGCCGATCGTGCCGCGCGACCAGCCGAACTCCTCGTGCAGCGGACCGACCAGGAGGCCCGGTGCCGCGGTGAAGGCGGCGGCACCGACGATGGTCACGAAGGCGACGGCGGCGACCCACCAGGCGGGGTGGATCCGAGGACGGCGCGAGGCCGTGCGGTCGGCAGGCGGCGGGGTCGTCGTCTGGGGCATGGTGATGATCCTCTTCGGTGCGTGTCCAGACGGACAGTGGCCTGATTGACATCTATCGATAAGATCCAGCCATGGGTGACGTACGGGTCCCTTCTCCGCACCGGGTCGCGGTGCTGATCCAGGACGGGTTCATCCCGTTCGAGATCGGCATCCCGCACCGGATCTTCGGCAGGGCCCGCGACAGCGAGGACCGACTGCTCTACGAGGTCGTCACCTGCACCACCGGCAGCCCCGGACCGGTGCAGTCGGACTCGGACGTGGTCGTCCTCGCGCCGCACGGACCCGAGGCGCTCGCGGACGCGGACACCGTGGTGATCCCGAAGTTCGGCCTCGACTACCCGACGGTCTCGGACGGAGTGTTGTCGGCGCCGTTGAAGGAGGCGCTCGACCTGATCCGCCCCGGGACCCGGATCATGTCGATCTGCACCGGCGCCTTCGCGCTCGCCGCCGCGGGTCTCCTCGATGGTCGTCCGGCTACCACCCACTGGTCGCACACCGACGACTTCCGGGCCCTGTTTCCGCAGGTCAAGCTGGACCCTGACGTACTCTTCGTCGACGACGGCGACATCCTCACCTCCGCCGGCGTGGCCTCCGGTCTGGACCTCTGCCTGCATGTCGTACGCAGCGACCACGGCGCCGCGGTCGCCAACCGCGTCGCCCGCGTGACGGTCGTACCTCCCCACCGCGACGGCGGACAGGCGCAGTTCATCCGGCACCACGCACCTGCCCCCGACGACACCGGCATCTCGGCCGCGACCGCCTGGGCCCTCGCCCACCTCGACCAGCCGCTCAGCCTGGAGGCGATGGCGGCCCAGGTCTCGATGTCCGTACGCACCTTCACCAGGCGCTTCCGCGACGAGACCGGCGACTCCCCCGGCCGCTGGCTGCAGCGCCAGCGCATCGAGCTCGCCCGCACCCTCCTGGAGACCACCGACCTCTCGATGGAGCAGGTCGCCGCCCGCTGCGGCCTCAACACCGCCCAGTCCCTCCGCCTCCACTTCCACGCCGCCCTCGGCATCACCCCCACCGCCTACCGCCGCACCTTCCGCGGCTGACGCCCAGCCGAGGCGTCACCCCGGTCGCCCGAGGCGTCGCTCCGGTCGGTCGAATGGGCAGCGCCGTGGCCTCTCGGCCGACGCGGCTGACGCCTCGGCCGACGCCAGTGACGCCTCTGCTGGGGCTAGATGGCGGGATGTCGAACATCGATGGCTGTTATCCGCTCGCGCGCCAGGGCGCGGGTATTTACCCTTTTATCGTGACGACGACGATTAGCCCCGCGCCCGCTGAGACCACGCCGATCTGGAAGCCACTCGTCGCTTGCGGGATCACGCTGGTCCTGTGGGCATCGGCGTTCGTGGGGATCCGTCACCTGGGCGACACCGTCCCTCCGGGAAGCCTGTCGCTGGGCCGGCTCGTGGTGATGGTGGCGGCGCTCGGCGCCTACCTCGCGCTGAAGGGCGGGTTCCGGCTACCGACCCGGAAGGAATGGCCGCTGATCGCGCTGGGCGGTGCGTCGTGGCTGGGGATCTACAACCTGGCGCTCAACGAGTCCGAGCGTCGGATCGACGCGGCGACGGCGGCGCTGATCGTGCAGGTCGGCCCGATCGTGGTGGCCCTGCTGGCGGGCCTCGTGCTCAAGGAGACGATCCACAAGTGGATCCTGATCGGCACCGGCGTCGGTTTCGCTGGCGTCGTCGTCATCGGCCGCGCCTCGGCCAACGGTGACACCGGCGACTGGATCGGCGTCGCCCTCTCGGTCGTCGCGGCACTCACCTTCGCGGTCGGTGTCCTCACCCAGAAGAAGCTGCTGCCGACGATGAGCGCGCTGCTGCTGACGTTCTGGTACGCCATCGCCGGCCTCGTCATCTGCCTGCCCTGGTCGTTCGAGCTGGCCACCACGCTCCCCGACATCAGCGTCGGCAACATCGGCTGGATCGTCTACCTCGGCCTCTTCCCGAGCGCTCTGGCCTTCGTGACCTGGGCTTACGCCCTGTCCCACTCCGATGCCGGCAAGTTCGCGCAGTCGACGTTCCTGGTGCCGTTCATCACCGCTTTGATGGCGTGGCTGGTGCTCGACGAGGTGCCGCCGGCGCTCGCCTTCATCGGTGGGGCGATGTGCATCGCGGGTGTGCTGATCACCCGGCGCCAGCCGCGCTAGTCCTTCGGGTCTTCCTCACGCTCCAGCCAGCCCCGGAACGCCTCGAGGTTGGCGGTCGACTCGCCGCGCAGCTTGCGCCACTCCCACTCCTTGCGGATCGAGGAGGCGAAGCCGAGCTCGAGGATGGTGTTGAAGGACTCGTCCGCGTACGTCAAGACCGAGCCGAGCAGCCGGTCGAGCTCGCCCGGTTCGACCATCGCGAGCGGCAGTCGGCCGTCGAGGTAGATGTCGCCGAGCCGGTCCAGACCGAACGAGACCCCGTAGAGCCGCAGGTTGCGCTCGAGCAGCCAGCGGTAGACGGTCTCGTGGTTCTCGTCGGGACGGCGACAGACGAAGGCATGGACGCCGAGGGCGTGCTGCCCCAGGTCGAGCCGGACCGGCGTCTGCAGCTTGCGCTCACCCGGGAGCGAGAACGAGAAGACCACCTCACCACCCGGCTGGGACGTCTCGTCCCAGGTCAGGTCGTTGGACTTCAGCCAGCCGCGTACGACCTCTTCGTGGTCGGTCCGCGCATCTACGGTCATGCCGTCAGCTCCTCACGCATCAGCATCTTGGCCTCTTCATAGACCTCGAGCGTATTGCGTGCGGTGAGATCCCAGGAGAAGTCCTGGGCGTGTTCGCGGGCTCCGTCGGCCAGGGCGGACCAGCGCGAGTGGGAGGCGATGGCGTTGGTGAGCGCGTCGGCCCACTGCGCCGGGTCGTGCCCGTCGACCAGGAGACCGCTGCGGCCGTGGCGCACGGCGGTGGTCAGGCCGCCGACCGCGGCGGCGACGACGGGCGTGCCACAGGCCTGGGCCTCGACGGCGACCAGGCCGAACGACTCGTTGTAGGAGGGGACGGCGACGACGGAGGCGGCGGAGTACCAGAGCGCGAGCTGGTCCTGGCGTACCGGCGGGACGAACCGGACCACGTCGGAAATCCCCAGCTCAGCGGCGAGATCGACCAGCACGGTCGGGTGCTCCAGACCGGAGCCGGAGGGACCGCCGACGATCGGTACGACGAGGTTGCGGCGCAGCGACGGGTCACGCGCGAGCATGACCGCGGCCGCCCGCAGGAGTACGTCGGGAGCTTTGAGCGGCTGGATGCGACCGGCGAAGAGGAGCACGTGAGCCCGGGCCGGGAGCCCGAGCGCGGCACGCGCCGCAGCCCGCCCACGCGGACGGAAGACCCGCAGGTCGACGCCAGGATGCACGACGGCGACACGACCTGGCTCCGCGTCGTACATGTTGATCAGCTGCTTGGCCTCGAGGTCGGTGTTGGCGATCAGCATGTCGGCCGCGCCGACGACCTGCTCCTCCCCGATCACGCGGGCCTCGGGCTCGGGACAGTCGCCCTCGGCGAGCGCCTCGTTCTTGACCTTCGCCATCGTGTGCATCGAGTGGACCAGCGGCACGCCCCAGCGGTCGCGGGAGAGCGCCCCGACCTGACCCGAGAGCCAGTAGTGGGAGTGCACGGCGTCGAAGTAGCCCGGCGGGTTGGACGCCTCCGCGCGGAGCACCTCACGCGCGAACGTGCACAGCTGCCCCGGAAGGTCACCCTTGGCCAGCCCCTCGAACGGCCCGGCGTGGACGTGGTGGACAGCGACCCCGTCGTACGCCTCCACGACCTGCGGCAGGCGCGAGGACGTCGCGCGCGTGAAGATGTCGACCGCGATGCCCTGGGTGGCCAGCCGCCGGGAGAGCTCGAGCACGTAGACGTTCATGCCGCCGGCGTCACCGGTGCCGGGCTGGTCGAGCGGAGAGGTGTGCAGACTGACCATCGCTACGCGGTGGATCATTCCTGCCCCTTTGTGTATATGCCTGTGGTCCCGTCTCTCAACACGCGGATCCCGCTCATCATTCCCGGCCGCGTGAACCCGCGTGAATCGTCTTCGATCGTGGGACCCGGTGGGCAAAGTCGAGCGAGCGACGAGAGAATGACTCCATGTCGTCCAAGAATGCTGTCGTCACCGGCGCCTCGAGCGGGATCGGCGCGGCCACCGCCCGCCAGCTCGCCAAGGAGGGCTACCACGTCTTCCTCGCCGCTCGCCGGGCCGACCGGATCGAAGCACTGGCCGAGGAGATCGGCGGCACCGCGATCGCGACCGACGTCACCTCCGACGACTCCGTCGCCGCGCTCGTCGAGGCGGTCGGCGACCGTCTCGACCTGCTGGTCAACAACGCCGGCGGCGCCTTCGGTGTGGACAAGGTGGCCGAGGCCGACCTGACCAAGTGGCAGGCGATGTTCGAGGTCAACGTGATCGGCCTGACCCGCGTGACCAAGGCGCTGCTACCTGCGCTGGTCGCCTCGGGAGCGGGCGCGGTCATCAACGTCGGCTCGATCGCCGGCCGGCGCGCCTACGAGGGCGGCGCGGGCTACAACGCGGCCAAGTTCGGCACCCGCGCGGTCACCGAGGCGCTGCGCCTGGAGATCGTCGACAAGCCGGTGCGGATCATGGAGATCGCCCCGGGCATGGTCCAGACCGAGGAGTTCTCGCTCGTACGTCTCGGGGGCGACCAGGCAGCGGCGGACGCCGTCTACCAGGGCGTCGCCGAGCCGCTGGTGGCCGAGGACGTCGCCGACGCCATCGTGTGGATGGCGACCCGTCCGGCTCACGTCAACATCGACGAGTTGGTCATCAAGCCGCGCGCCCAGGCCGCCCCGCACAAGGTGCACCGCGAGGGCTGACCGATATCTGCCCTGGTCAGGGGCGCCGAGGATTCCATACGCAGCCTCCGACGGTGTCACACTCGATGACGTGCAGACGATCGGACTCATCGGCGGCATGAGCTGGGAAAGCACCGCCGCTTACTACGAGGGACTCAACAAGGGTGTCCAGGAGCGGCTGGGCGGTCTCCACTCCGCCAAGATCGTGCTGGCCTCCGTCGACCTGGCCGAGCTGACGGCACTGCAGGAGAAGGAGTCCTGGGACCAGGTCGCCGAGATCCTGATCGCCGCGGCCCGCAGCGTGGTGGCCGGCGGCGCCGACTTCATCCTGCTGTGCACCACCACCTTCCACAAGGTCTACGACGAGGTGGCGGCCGCCGTCGACGTACCCGTGCTGCACCTGGCCGACGAGCTCGCCACGAAGGCCAAGGAGCTCGGCATCACCAAGGCCGGCTTCCTCGCCTCCCGCTACACCGTGGAGAACGACTTCTTCGCCCAGCGGATCTCCGACCACGGCGTCGATGTGAACCTGCCCGACACCCTCCACGTGGAGATGCTCGACTCGATCATCTACGAGGAGCTCATCCACCGGAACGTCGTGTCCGGCTCGCGCAAGCGGGTCCTCGAGGTCGTCCACGAGCTGTGGGACGCGGGTGCCGACGGCGTCATCCTCGGCGCCTCCGAGCTCAGCCTCCTGGTGCGGCCGAGCGACGTCGACGTACCGATCCTCGACGCCATCACCGTGCACGTCGAGGCCGCGCTCGACCGCGCCCTCCCCTAACTCTCGAGCAGCTCGTTGGCGACGGCGCGAAGCTCAGGGCTCATGTCACCCTCGTGCACGACGACGGTCCGGCCGTCGACCTCGAACTCGTAGATGTAGCGGTCGGCGCCCTTCGGCTTCGAAGGAGCGGCGCCGCCGGCGACCAGGTCACGCACGGTGGCCACCTGCGCGGCCGAGGGTGCCAGCTCCGCGACCCCCTCCTTGGTACGTCCCAGGAACCCGCCGCTGCGGCGCACCTTCACCACGGTCGGCGCCTCGCCGTCGGGCGCGGGCGTCCCGGACGCCGGGGTGACACCGACCTCGGACCACGCGGTGGTGACCGCCTCGGCCTGGTCGCCGGCCTCGGCGATGGTGGCTGCGGCGAACCCGGCGAAGTCGGTGTCGGTGGTGACGGCGCCGTTGGTCAGCGCGGCGTACCAGATCTTGCCGGCACCGTCCCAGGAGTTGCCGCCGATCGCCTTGGCGGCGAGGGCGAAGGCGCGGTTGGGGATGCCGGAGTTGATGTGGACGCCACCGTTGTCGTCGGTGCCGTCGTAGATGTCGTCCATGTGGGCCGGCTGCGGGTCCTTGCCCAGGGTCGGGTCGTCGTAGGCGGTCCCGGGCTCGAGCATGTGCCGCAGTCCGACGCCCTGGACCGTCTCGGCGAAGAGGCCCTCGCCGATGATCCAGTCGGCGTCGTCGGCGCTCTGGCCGAGGAGACGCTGCTTGAGGCAGGAGCCGAACACGTCCGACATCGACTCGTTGAGCGCGCCGGGCTGGCCCTGATAGACGAGCCCGGCGGTGTGCTCGGTGACCGCGTGGGAGAGCTCGTGGCCGATCACGTCGACGGCCTTGGTGAACCGCTGGAAGATCTCGCCGTCGCCGTCGCCGAAGACCAGCTGGGTGCCGTCCCAGAAGGCGTTGGCGTAGTCGCGGTCGTAGTGGACCGTCATCACGACCTCGATGCCCTGGCCGTCGTAGGAGTCGCGGCCGTAGACCTCCTCGAAGAGCGCCAGCGAGCCGGTGATGCCGGTCGCCGCCTCGTCGACGCTCTCGTCGCCCGACTCCGGGTCCCCCGCGGCGCGGATCTTCTCCCCGGGCAGGTCGGTGCCGTTGTTCGCGGTGTAGACCGTCCAGTCCCCGGCCTCGGCGGTGGCCTCGCCGGCCTCGGGGGCGGGGATCTGGGCGAGAACCCTGGTCAGGTGCTCGGCGCGGGCGACTCGAAACGCGTTGTCCTGGTCGAGGCGACCGGCGTTGAGCCGCTGCATGAGATACGGGGGCACGATCTGGCAGACGTGTTTCCGAGAAGTCATGGGCCTCAGCCAACCGTCATCTCCGGATGCGGGTCAAGCAGGTCACGGCGGATAAGATCAGACGTCCCGTCCCGCGCCAGAAATCGAGCCGCTTCGCACATGTCCGAGATCCTCAAGGCCAATCTCCGCAACGTCGCCATCGTTGCGCACGTCGACCACGGCAAGACCACGCTGGTCGACGCCATGCTGCGTCAGGCAGGCACCTTCACCGAGCACGAGGCCGAATCGGTCGCCGACCGGGTCATGGACTCCGGTGAGCTCGAGCGCGAGAAGGGCATCACCATCCTCGCGAAGAACACCGCCATCCACTACTCCGGGCCGAGCGCGCCCGAGGGGATGACGATCAACATCATCGACACCCCCGGCCACGCCGACTTCGGTGGTGAGGTCGAGCGCGGCCTGTCGATGGTCGACGGGATCGTGCTGCTGGTGGACGCCTCCGAGGGCCCGCTCCCCCAGACCCGGTTCGTGCTGCGCAAGGCGCTCAACGCCGACATGCCGGTCGTGCTGGTGGTCAACAAGGTCGACCGCCCCGACGCGCGCATCGAGGAGGTCGTCGACGAGACGTACGAGCTCTTCATGGACCTGCTCGACGACTCCCACAGCCAGGACGCGCTCGACTTCCCGGTGATCTACGCCTCGGGCAAGGCCGGCGTCGCGTCGCTCGAGCAGCCCGGCAACGGCGAGCTGCCCGACTCCAAGGACCTGGAGCCGCTGTTCCAGACGATCATGGACACCATCCCGGCTCCGACGTACGTCGAGGGCGCGCCCCTCCAGGCCCACGTCACCAACCTCGACGCGAGCCCGTTCCTCGGCCGCCTCGCGCTGGTCCGCATCCACCAGGGCACCCTGAAGAAGGGCCAGAACGTTGCCTGGATGCGCCGTGACGGCGAGGTCAAGAACGTACGCATCACCGAGCTGCTCATCACCGAGGGCCTCGAGCGCAAGCCCGGCGATGTCGCCGGCCCCGGTGACATCGTCGCCATCGCCGGCATCCCGGAGATCACCATCGGCGAGACGCTCGCCGACCCGGAGAACCCGGTCGCGCTGCCGCTCATCCACGTCGACGAGCCGGCGATCTCGATGACCATCGGCACCAACACCTCGCCGCTGGTCGGCAAGGTCAAGGGCTCGAAGGTCACCGCGCGTCTGGTCAAGGACCGCCTCGACTCCGAACTCATCGGCAACGTGTCGCTGAAGATCCTCAACACCGAGCGTCCCGACGCCTGGGAGGTCCAGGGCCGCGGCGAGCTGGCGCTGGCGATCCTGGTCGAGCAGATGCGACGCGAGGGCTACGAGCTGACCGTCGGCAAGCCGCAGGTGGTCACCAGGGAGGTCGACGGCAAGGTCCACGAGCCGTTCGAGCGCCTGACGATCGACGCCCCGGAGGAGTTCCTCGGCACGATCACCGAGCTGCTCGCCAACCGCAAGGGCCGCATGGAGGGCATGACCAACCACGGCACCGGCTGGGTCCGCATGGAGTTCATCGTGCCGGCGCGTGGCCTGATCGGCTTCCGCACCGAGTTCCTCACCGAGACCCGCGGCACCGGCATCGCCCACCACATCTCCGAGGGCTACGACCGCTGGGCCGGGGAGATCCGCTCGCGCAACAACGGCTCGCTCGTCGCCGACCGGTCCGGCGCGGCCACGGCTTACGCGATGACCTCGCTGCAGGAGCGCGGCGTCATGTTCGTCGAGCCGACCACCGAGGTCTACGAGGGCATGATCGTCGGCGAGAACTCCCGCCAGGACGACATGGACGTCAACATCACCAAGGAGAAGCAGCAGACCAACGTCCGCTCCGCCACCTCCGACAACTTCGAGAAGCTGATCCCGCCGAAGAAGCTCTCGCTCGAGCAGTGCCTGGAGTTCTGCCGCGAGGACGAGTGCGTCGAGGTCACCCCCGACATGGTGCGCATCCGCAAGGTCGTCCTCGACCAGAACGACCGCGGCAAGATCGCGAGCCGGGCGCGCAAGGCCAACAAGTCCTGACCGGCTTTCGTGACGGCCGCCGACCCTCGTGGGTCGGCGGCCGTTCTCGTCGTCGGCTGCCTGCGACACTTCGACCATGACCCTCACGACCACCGCCTCGCTGATCAGCTCGGCCTATGCGGAAGGCCGCGGCGTCGCCGCCTTCAACGCGATCAACCTGGAGACCGTCGAGGCGATCGCCACCGGAGCCGAGTCCGCGAATCGGCCGGTCATCGTGCAGATCAGCGAGAACGCGGTGCGCTACCACGGCGGCCTGGCTCCGCTGGCCCATGCCGCGATCGCGGTCGCGTCCGGCTCGACGATGCCGATCTCGCTCCACCTGGACCACGCGACCGACGAGCGCCTGGTCGGGATCGCGGTCGACCTCGGCTTCTCGTCGGCGATGTACGACGCCTCCCAGCTCCCCTACGAGGACAACCTCACCCGTACCGCCGCCGTCGCCCGCCGCTGCCACGACCGCGGCGCCCACCTCGAGGCCGAGCTCGGTGAGGTCGGCGGCAAGAACGGCGTCCACGCTCCCGGCGTACGCACCGACCCGGCCGAGGCGGCCGCGTTCGTCGCCAGCACCGGCGTCGACGCCCTCGCCGTCGCGGTCGGCTCGAGCCACAAGATGACCACCCGCGACGCGGCCCTGGATGAGGCGCTGATCGCAGCAATCCGCCGCGCCGTCGACGTCCCGCTGGTCCTGCACGGCTCCTCCGGCGTGAGCGACGACGGGCTCCGAACCGCCATCGCCGCCGGGATGACGAAGATCAACGTCGCCACCCAGCTCAACAAGGCCTTCACCGCCGCGGTCCGCGAGACCCTCGAAGCCGACCCGACCCTGGTCGACCAGCGCCGCTACCTCGGTGCCGGCCGCGACGCGATGGCCGCCGAGACCGCCCGGCTGCTCACCGTCGTCTCGGGCTGAGCGACGCCTCCGGTTTCCCCAGTTTGGTGGAAGCGCTCCCACACGCGCGAAATCGTTACCAGCGGGCTACTTGACAGAGCGGTGTGAGCACACTCACACTCTCCGTAGTCCCGAGAGTGGAAGCGCTCTCACTCCCCACACAGACGTGCAGGAGCACCCCGTGTCCAAGATCTCCAAGTCCTGGCGCCGCGGCCTAGCCGCCGGCGCGGTCGCCACTCTCGTCGCTGGCCTCGTCGGGGCCTGCGGCGGCAGCGACGACACCGGCGAGCAGGCCAAGCTCGGCAAGGACGACACCCTGACCATCACGACCTTCAGCGAGTTCGGCTACGGCGACCTCATCGAGCAGTGGAACGCCGACCCTGACCGCCCCTTCAAGGTCAAGCAGACCGTCGTCGCCGAGTGGGACACCTGGAAGCAGAGCCTCACCACCGGCCTGCAGTCGGGCGAAGGTCTCACCGACATCGTCGGCATCGAGGGCGACATGATGCCCGCGCTCGTCGCCGAGGGCGCCTCGGAGCAGTTCGTCGACCTCACCGACGAGGAGCTCGACAGCCGCTGGATGGAGTCGAAGTACCTCGAGGGCCAGACCGCCGACGGCAAGCAGATCGGCTATCCGACCGACGCCGGCCCCGAGGCGTTCTGCTACCGCGCCGACCTCTTCAAGAAGGCCGGCCTCCCGAGCGACCGCGAGTCCGTGAAGGAGCTCTTCGCGGACTGGGACACCTACTTCGCCACCGGCGAGCAGTTCAAGAAGAAGATGCCGGACACGGCCTGGTACGACTCCAGCGGCGCGATCGCCCAGGCGATGCTCAACCAGGTCGAGTACCCCTTCCAGACCAAGGACCAGACGATCGAGGTGGACAACCCGGAGCTCCGGGAGGTCTACGACACGGTCTCGCAGTACGCCCCCACCCAGTCGACGAAGGTCGAGCAGTGGGGCGAGGACTGGACGGCCAACTTCACCAACGACGGCTTCGCCACCATCCCCTGCCCCGGCTGGATGTTCGCCAACATCAAGGACTCCGCGCCCGAGGTGAAGGGCTGGGACATCGTCGACGCCTTCCCGGGCGGCGGCGGCAACTGGGGTGGCTCCTACCTCGCCGTCCCGGCGCAGTCGGAGCACCAGGACGAGGCCAAGGAGTTCGCCAACTACCTGACGACCGCCGAGTCCCAGGTGGCCGCGTCCAAGGTGGCCGGCAACTTCCCGGCCAACCTGGAGGCGCAGACGGTCCTGGCCGACGAGAACGCCACCGACCCGTACTTCAACGACGCCCCCACCTCGCAGATCCTCGCCAGCCGCGCGGAGGCCGTGCCGGCGGGTGTCCCGTTCAAGGGTGACAAGTACTCCGACATCCTGGGCCTCTTCCAGCAGGCGATCCGACGTGTGGACGAGGGCACCGACCCCGAGAAGTCGTGGGCGACCTTCGTCGAGGGCGTCGAAGGAATGTCCTGATCCATGCCGACCACCACCTCTGCCCCGGTCGAGAACGCCACCCCGGCGCCCTCGACCGGGGCAGCACCCCGCCGCCAGGCGTGGCGTAACCGGCTCTCCCGGTGGGACTTCAAGTTCTCGCCCTACCTGTACGTCGCGCCGTTCTTCCTGGTGTTCCTGCTCATCGGGCTCTACCCGATGCTCTACACCGGCTACCTGTCCTTCTTCTCCTGGCCCGCCTACGGCTCCGAGGTCGGCCCGTGGGTCGGCTGGGACAACTACGCCCACGTTCTCGGTGACTCCGTCTTCCGCAAGGCCTTCTGGAACACCATCGGGATCTTCCTGCTCTCCTCGGTGCCGCAGATCATGGTGGCGACGATCCTCGCCGCCCTGCTCGACACCCGGCTCCGGGGCCGCACCCTGTGGCGGATGAGCATCCTGCTGCCCTTCGTGGTCGCTCCTGCGGCGTCCGCGATGATCTTCGGCGCGATCTTCGCCGACGGCACGGGCCTGATCAACCAGACGCTCGACGGCTTCGGCTTCGACAAGGTGCCGTGGCACGCCGACCGGTTCGCGAGCTGGACCGCGATCGCGACCATGGTCAACTGGCGCTGGACGGGCTACAACGCGCTGATCATCCTCGCCGCCATGCAGGCGATCCCGCGGGATCTCTACGAGGCGGCCGAGATCGACGGCGCCTCCAAGGTGAAGCAGTTCTTCCACGTCACGCTGCCCTCGATCCGGCCGACGATGATCTTCGTCATCGTCACCTCGACCATCGGTGGCCTGCAGATCTTCACCGAGCCCCGGATCTTCGACACCAACCTGCGCTTCCAGGGTGGCTCCGACTTCCAGTACACGACCTTGACGATGTACGTCTTCAACACCGCCCAGACCACGACCAACCCCTATCCACGTGCGGCCGCCGCCGCCTGGGTGCTGTTCCTGATCATCGTGGGGATCGCCCTGGTCAACTTCCTGGTCACCCGGGCCGTACAACGGAGGAACCTCAGATGAGCAGACGTCCTGGATTCCTCGTTTACGGCCTGCTCGCGGCATTCCTGCTGGGCTCGGCGTTCCCGCTGTACTGGTCGTTCGTCATCGGCTCGGTCACCCGGCATCGGGCGATCCAGTCGCCTCCGCCGCTGGTCCCGGGAGGGCACTTCTTCGAGAACGCCGCCCGGGTCTTCGACCGGATCGACTTCTGGTCGGCACTGCTCAACTCGATCATCATCTCCGGGATCTCGGCAGCCTCGGTCGTGCTCTTCTCGACCCTGGCCGGCTACTCCTTCGCCAAGCTCCGCTTCCGCGGTTCCAACGCGGGGATGATCTTCGTCGTCGCCACCCTGGCGGTGCCGACGCAGCTGGCCCTGGTGCCGATGCTCAAGCAGTTCTCCAACCTCGGCCTGACCGGCACCCACGCCGCCGTGATCCTGCCGTGGGTGGTGACCGCGTTCGGTGTCTTCTTCATGAGGCAGTACCTCGTCGACGCGATCCCCGACGAGCTCATCGACGCCGCCCGCGTCGACGGCGCGTCCATGATCCGTACGTTCTGGACCGTCGCCATCCCGGCAGCGAGACCCGCGATGGCGATCCTCGGCCTGTTCACCTTCATGCAGGTGTGGACCGACTTCATGTGGCCGCTGATCGTGCTGCAGGGCTCCGACGTACAGACCCTGCAGACCGCGCTGGACGCGCTCAAGGTCGCGCCCGGACAGGGGCATGCCGACATGGCGCTGGTCCAGGCCGGAACGATCCTCGCGACCGTGCCCCTACTTCTGTTGTTCATCGCCACCGGCCGCCACCTGGTGTCCGGCATCATGCAAGGAGCCGTCAAGGGATGAATCTCTCGACAAACCCCGCCCGCGCCGAGCGTACGTTTCCCCAGGACTTCCTCTGGGGTGCGGCGACGGCTTCCTACCAGATCGAGGGAGCCATCGACGAGGACGGACGTACGCCCAGCAACTGGGACACCTTCACCAAGGTGCCGGGGGCGATCCTCAACGGCGACACCGGTGAGGTGGCCTGCGACCACTACCACCGGGTGCCCGAGGACGTCGCGCTGATGAAGCGCCTCAACCTGGCTTCGTACCGGTTCTCGACGGCGTGGCCGCGGATCCGTCCCGACGGCGGGAAGGTCAACCAGGCGGGGCTCGACTTCTACAGCCGTCTCGTCGACGAGCTTCTCGAGGCCGAGATCGCGCCGTGGATCACGCTCTACCACTGGGACCTGCCGCAGGCGCTGGAGGACCAGGGCGGCTGGACCAGCCGTGACACCGCCTACCGGTTCGTGGAGTACTCCACGACCGTCTACGACGCGCTCTCCGACCGCGTCGACAACTGGACGACGCTGAACGAGCCGTGGTGCTCGGCGTTCCTCGGCTACTCCGGTGGCCAGCACGCGCCGGGTCGCCAGGAGGGCGTGGCCGGCATCGTCGCGGCCCACCACCTCATGCTCGGGCACGGCCTCGTGGTCAACGAGCTGCGTAGCCGCGGCGCGACGCCGGAGAACGGGAAGTCCCTCGGCATCACCCTCAACCCGACGGTCGTCGACCCCTACGACGCCGACCGTCCCGAGGACGTCGACATGACCCGGCGGATCGACGGTCTGCACAACCGGGTGTTCCTCGACCCGCTGTTCCGGGGCAAGTACGCCGACGACCTGGCCGCGGACACCGAGGGCCTGACCTTCCAGGGCCGTCCGTGGCAGGACTGGGTGCTCGAGGGCGACCTGGAGGTCATCTCCGCGCCGCTCGACGTGCTCGGGGTCAACTTCTACTTCGGCAACGCCATCGCGGCGGAGCCGTTCGAGATCGACCCCGACCAGGTGCTGGGCAGTCGGCTCGTGCACTCCGACCTGCCGCGGGGGAACCCCTACCCCGGCGCCGAGTTCGTCACTCCGCGCACGGGCCGCGCCACGACCGCCCGTGACTGGGAGATCGACCCGGTCTGGCTGACCCGGCTGCTGACCCGGCTCAGCGGTGAGTACGGTGCCCCGCCCATCTACATCACCGAGAACGGGGCCTACTACGATGATGTCGTGGAGGATGGCGCCGTGCACGACACCGCCCGCCTCGACTACATCGACACCCACCTGCGCGCGACCCTCGACGCGATGGAGCAGGGTGCGGACGTACGCGGCTACTTCGCCTGGTCCATGCTCGACAACTTCGAGTGGAGCTACGGCTACGCGCACCGGTTCGGGATCGTGCACGTCGACTTCGAGACCCAGGTGCGTACGCCGAAGGACAGCGGACTCTGGTTCGCCGATGTCGCCGCCCACAACCGAGTGCCGGCACGCTGATGTCGCTGCGCGCATGAGCTCGGCAACACTCGACGATGTCGCCCGGCTGGCTGGTGTCAGCCGGGCGACGGCGTCGCGCGCGATCAACGGCGGCTCGCGCGTCTCCGCGAAGGCCGCCGAGGCCGTCGCCGTGGCCGTCGCCACCCTCGGCTACACCCCCAACCCGGCGGCGCGATCGCTGGTGACCCGGCGTACCGACTCGGTCGCCATGGTCATCCCCGAGGCCGACGAGCGGGTCTTCGCCGACCCGTTCTTCGCCCGTACGCTGCGCATCGTCACGCGGGCCCTCTCCTCCCGCGACCTGCAGGTGGTCCTCCTGATCGCGCGTCCGGGCGAGGAGGAGGACCGGATGCTGCGCTACCTGCGCGGTGGTCACATCGACGGCGCCATCGTCGTCTCCTCGCACCGCAGCGACCTGCTCGCCGACCACGTCGCCGACCTCGGTCTGCCGGCGGCCTTCGTCGGCCGCCCGTGGACCGGGGCCCACCGGGTCTCCTACGCCGACACCGACAACTTCGCCGGCGCCCGGGAGGTCACCCAGGTGCTCATCGACCGCGGCTGCCGCCGGATCGGCACCATCACCGGCCCGGCCGACATGAGCGCGGGCGCCGACCGGGTCGCGGGCTGGCGGGCCGCCACGATCGTCGACCTGCTGGAGCATGGACTTGATGTCGTTGTGCGGATTGGCGAGCCGCAATCC
>NZ_JBEXJF010000029.1:0-65829 GCF_040608935.1 Nocardioides sp. NPDC004968 | reverse complement strand
GCACCAAGGGCACCCTCGACCTCGAGGTCGCCGACAAGCTCCTCGCCAAGATCGACGAGATCGCCGAGATCTTCTGGGCGACCAAGAAGGCCTGACCCACCCAGAACCCACGCAAGGAAGCCAGGTTCCGGCAGCCAGCCGGGACCTGGCTTCTTCCATGCTCCACCCCCGCGAGGGCATAGACGTATGACAAGTTGGTCACTAGTGTGACAAGTGTCACCGTCCCCCTCGCGGCGGCCCTGGGCCGCCGTCGGAGCTCTCGAGGAGCATGCATGCGTCACATTCGAAAGCGCGCGACACCCCTCCTGCTCGCCCTCGGTCTGGTCGGCTCGCTGACCGCGACCACACCGGCCGTCGCAGACCAGAAGACGGACCGGGCCGTACGCGGCCCGGATGCTGCCGCGATCGCGAAGATCGTCGACCGCATCGAGGAGCCCTCGATCCCCGATCGCGACTACGAGATCACCAACTTCGGTGCTGTCGGAGACGGCACGACAGACGCTCTGCCGGCGATCAGGGCCGCGATCGAGAAGGCGTCGGCCGACGGCGGCGGCCGGGTCGTACTCCCTGAGGGCACCTGGCTCTCCGAGGGTCCGGTGCACCTGGCGAGCAACATCGATCTCCACGTCTCCGACGGGGCCACGCTGCTGTTCGGGACCGATACGGACGACTACCTGCCCGTGGTGCGTACGCGCTGGGAGGGCACCGAGCTGGACGGCTACTCGCCGCTGATCTACGCCAACAACGTGCACGACGTCGCCATCACCGGGTCGGGCACGATCGACGGCAACGAGGACTCGGAGTTCCACGCCTGGAAGGTCGACGAGAAGCCCGACCAGCTGCGGCTGCGCCAGATGGGCTTCGACGGCGTACCCGTCGAGGAGCGCGTCTTCGGGAAGGGTACGTTCCTGCGGCCCAGCGCCATCCAGTTCTTCCACGCCGAGCGGGTGCTGCTGGAGGACTACCGGGTCACCAACTCACCGTTCTGGATCAACCACCTCGTCTACACCGACCAGGCGACCGTGCGCGGACTCGACGTCGACAGCCACCGGGCCAACAACGACGGCATCGACGTCGACTCGAGCACCAACGTGCTGATCGAGGAGAACCGCTTCCGGACCGGCGACGACTCCGTGGTCGTGAAGTCCGGACGTGACCTCGACGGACGCACCATCGCCCGCCCCAGTGAGAACGTCGTGATCCGACGCAACGACATGGGCGGCGAGGACGGCATCGCCCTGGGCAGCGAGATGTCCGGTGGCATCAAGGGCGTCTACTTCACCGACAACGTGCTGCGCGACGGTGCCTCGGCGATCCGGTTCAAGGGCAATCTCGACCGCGGCGGCACGGTCGAGCACATCCGGGTGAGCAACATGGAGATCGGTAACTTCGAGACCTTCATCTGGTTCCAGCTCGACTACCCCGGCGAGCTCGGCGGCAACTACCCGCCGGTCTACCGCGACATCGTCTTCTCCGACATCACCGTCGCCTCCGCCAAGACCGGCCTCGACATCCACGGGCCTGCCGACGCACCCCTGAGCGATGTCACCCTGCGTGACGTCACGGTCGAGAAGGTCGAGACGCCGATGGTCCTGGAGAACGTCGAGGACCTGCGCTTCGACAACGTCCGGTTCGGTGACCAGTACGTGGACGGCGAGCTCGACTGGCTCTCCTGAACCGGTCCCCCACCCCGCCCGCCGCGCGCCTTTTGCGAGGATCTCGCGGCGGGCGGGTCATCCGGTCGACTCCGTACCCATCGTCTCGGAAGGAAGAGTCATGAACACAGTCCGACAGGTCAGCGCCTTCGTGGGGCGTTGGTTCGCCCTGATCGTCCTGATCGCCGGCGCCATCGCACTGGCAACCCCCAGCACCTTCGACGGGTGGGCGGCCCAGGTGCCGTTGCTGCTCCAGATCATCATGCTCGGGATGGGCATGACCCTCAGGCCCGCCGACTTCGCGATCATCGGCCGGCGGCCGTGGGCTCTGCTGCTGGGTGTCGCCACCCAGTTCACCGTGATGCCCCTGCTCGGCTGGGGCATCGCGAACGCGCTCGGCCTCTCCGCGGTGCTCACCGCGGGCATGATCCTGGTCGGCTGCGCACCCGGCGGCACCGCCTCCAACGTCATGGTGTTCCTGGCCCGTGGCGACACCGCGCTGTCGGTGGCGATGACCTCCGTGTCGACGCTGCTCGCGCCCCTGCTGACGCCGCTTCTGGTCCTCTTCCTGATCGGCGAGGACCTGCCCGTCTCCGCCAGCGATCTGTTCGTCTCGATCGTGGAGATCGTGCTCGTCCCGGTCCTCCTCGGACTGGTGCTCCGGCTGCTGCTGCCGCGTCTCATCGAGAAGGTCATCGATGTGCTTCCGCTGATCTCGGTCGCCGGCATCACCGGGGTCGTGCTCGCCGTCGTGGCCGGAAGCGCCGACACCCTGCTCTCGGTCGGCCTCCTGGTCGTGCTCGCCGTGGTCCTGCACAACATCGCCGGCCTGAGCCTGGGGTACGCGGTCGGGCGAGTCTGCGGCATGCCGATCTCGAGCCGCCGCGCCATCAGCATCGAGGTGGGCATGCAGAACTCGGGGCTGGCCGCCGCGCTCGCCACCGTCCACTTCTCACCGGCCGCGGCGCTGCCTGCCGCGATCTTCTCGGTCTGGCACAACGTGTCCGGCTCGACCCTGGCGAGCTACTGGTCGCGGCGCCCCATCGAGGCCACAGACGCCCCGAACCCCCTCGCCGCACGGTCGTCCTGAGCTGAGCGCCGGACGGCGGGTCGCCTTCCGCCGCGGCGCCGTGGGTGACCTGTTGACCAGGAAGCCAGCCAGGAGCAGGGCGATGACGAGGAGTGCCGCCTCGACCTGGCACGCCCGAACAATTCTGAAGAAGTACGCGTAAAGGTTACCCACTTCCGCCTTGCCAAGGGCGTCAGAGGATCCTCCACCGCCCGAGGCGCATTGGCAAAAAGTCTTCCTTCGATAAGTCGATACCCCAGCCCGTATGGGCATTATCACTTCAAATTGCACTCGCGCCGACGGCGGAAAAGGGTGAACGACAACAAGGCGTTACGGGGGTGTTGCAGCCACCCCAATTCCCTGAACACCAGCGTTAAGAGCACTTCACTCAGCACTTTTCTTTGTTACCGGCGACATGCGCATGCGTAACTGCTCCGCAACCGGTCTGAGTTCAACTATAAGTGCCAACTTTCGGAACCAACCAATGCACATCGTCGTGCACGTTCGCGAACACAAAATGGGTACTCGCCATGCAGAAGGTTATCGCCCGCAGCACTGCCGCCACCCCATCCCATTCGTCGTCGCCACCGGCGACCACGGTGATCGCAGCCGCTCCCGCGTCGGCACCGACACGGACGGCGGGAAGAACCACGAGCCGGACCACCCCTAGTTCGATAACTCTCGAAACCTCGCTTAGGTGGAAGCAATGTCGAATGCTTCAACACGCGGATCGCAGCGCCTCGCCACGGCGTTCGCAGCGACGATCTTCGCGCTCTCGTTCTTGATTCCCATACTATTCGCAGCGGCGCCAGCGTCCGCGCACGCCCACTTGGTCAAGAGCCTTCCGAGTGCCGGCGCCGTGCTCGCCGGCGGCCCGTCGGAGGTGGTGCTCACCTTCGACCAGCCGATCCAAGCGTTCCCCGGCGCTAACGGAATAGTGGTGACCGGACCACAGAGCAGCCACTGGGCGTGTGGTCGTGCTCGTATCAACGGGAACACCCTGACCGCCTCGATGAGTGAGGTCGGGCCTACGGGCCGCTACCAGATCCACTACCGGGTGCTCGGAGCGGACGGTCACCCGATCACCGGGTCAGTGCCGATCAACATCCGGCGGTCGGCGTCCACCGCTTCCACCGCTTCCACCGTTTCCACCGCGTCCGCAGCCACCGCGTCCGCTTCCACCGCGATGACGGCGTTCGACGTAGATCGGCCGCGTGGTTTGGCAGCGATGCCCACGTGGCTGTGGATCGCGATGCTGGCCGCGATCGCGGTGTGCGTCGGGGCTGTCGGTCGCCAGACCGCACGCCGAACGGATGCGACATGAACGAACGTACCTGGCTCCTGCAGGTTTCTGCGCTTGTCGGCGCGAGCCTCGTCGTGCTTGCCTTCGGGATCCTGGTCACGCTGCCCCAGCCAGTCGTCGGCATTCCGGAGCCGTCGGTGGTGGTGCGCACCGGGATCCCGCTGCTCCGCTGGATCGCCAACGTGTGCGCGATCGGAGCTGTGGGCTCCGTGCTGGTGCTGGTGCTACTGGGTGAGGCTGGTCGCGACCGTGCCCCTGCCCTGGCCCGACGTACTTCAGCGGCGGCGGTGTGGGCTGCAGCAGTGTGGGCGGTCGCGGCGCTGCTGGGTCTCTGGTTCAACGCGGCGGAGATCTCTCTCCGCCAGCTACGGCTGCCGGTCGGCGGCGTGCTCGGCTACGGCGGAAGCGTCAGCCTAGGTGTCGCACTGCTGATCAGCGCCGGGTCGGCGGGAGCGTTGACCGCCTATTCGGCTGCCCGCTTGCGGCGGCCGTCGCTGCCACCGGACGTGGGCTTGCTGATCGCGCTGTCGGGCCTGGTGGCCGTGTCGATGAGCGGGCACGCCTCGCAGGCTGAGCCGCCGTTGCTGCTGATGACGGCCAGCGCCCTCCACGTGGCCGGAGCGTCGCTCTGGGTGGGCGGACTGGCAATCACCTCTCTGATCATCAGCGCCGACCGGCAGGCGCTGGCCGTCGTTCTTCCCCGGTTCTCGCGGGTCGCCGAGGCGAGTTTCGCGCTGGTGGCGGTCAGCGGCCTGTTGTTGGCCGCGCCCCGGCTGACCGGCGACGTGACGCCGTCCCTCGGAGAGGCATTGGACGCATTGACACAGACCGGTGCCGGCTGGCTGGTGATGGGCAAGCTCGCCTGCATGTTCCTGCTCGGCTGCTCGGGGGCGTACATCCGTACTGCCGTGGTCGACCGCGTGGCGCGCCAGCAGCCCACACCACTCATCGTGTGGGCCGGGCTCGAGCTCGCCGTGATGGCCGTCGCGGTCTCGCTGGCCACGGCGCTCGGGCGTCCCCTCTGATATGTGACGACCTCTTGCCAAGAGCAGGGTGACGCGCCGCCGAGGCCTTGACGGCCTTCGGCGGCGCCTCTGCTGCCCATGGGCCTCAGGCAGCGCTCACGCGGGCACGGCGCCGTCGCAGTGTGTTCACGGTGCCGTCGAGGACGACGAATGCGACGAGGGTGACGCCGAAGACCGGCATCGCCCAGCCCAGGGCACCCGCCGCGAGAAGCACCACGACCAGCATCGGCACCGACAGATTGCGCCACACCGGCGCCGGGGAGGAACGCCCGGGCCGGGTGGGCCGGCGCCGCCACCACATCCGATACCCCAGGCCCAGGAGCGCGAGCGATCCCAAGGCCAGCAGGGCCAGCGCGAGCTGGTTGGCCAGACCGAACAGGGTACCACTGTGGGCATCGATACCGACGCTGGTGAGCTTGGCCATCAGGGGGTAGTCCTCCCAGCCCTGGCGGGCAGTGACCTGCTCGGTATAGGGATCGATGACGACGGAGGTCTTGCGGATCGGCAGCCCGTCGGACGACTCCTCAACGGTGAAAGGCCCTCCGGCGGCATGCGGCGGGACGAGGGTGAGTTCACCCTGCAGGCCTTCCGACCTGGCCACCTCGACAGCACGGTCGAAACTGATCGGCTCAACACTGTCCACGGCCGTCACCTCCGGCGCGGAAAGCAGGGGGGTCTTGCCGTTCAGGGCGGTGATCGCCGCGTCGACGCGGCCACCGGCATAGTTCGACCAGGTCAGGCCGGTGATGCTGATGCCGAGCAGCCCGACCGCCAGCCAGAGGCCCAGGACCCCGTGCCAGGACCGATTGCGTGCACGTCCCTTCGCGGTGAAGGACGGAACCAGCACTGTCCGCAGGGATCGGCCACGGGCGCGCTTGCTGAGCCACAGCACCAGGCCACCGAGCACGATGAAGGGCAGCCAGCTGGCAACGAACTCGGAATAGAGCCGACCGAGGTCGCCCAGGTGCAGGTTGCCGTGCAACTCGCGCAGCCACACCTGCGCGGGTGGCCGGTTGTCCACGGTGACCAGTTCACCGTTGACGCCACCGGTGTACGGATCGACGTACACGGTCAGCGACTCCGAGGAGAAGTGGCTCCCGGTCTGTTTCAGGCCTTCGATGCCCGCGAGCACGACCTGGGCGGTCCGGTCGGGGTCCTCCGCCGGAATGACCGTGGTGACGTGTGCGTCCGGATGGACGGCGAGGGCGGCCTCGACCTGCTCCGACAGCGGTCGCGGGCTTCCTGTCTGCGCCTCCACGTACAGCTTGTCGCCGTACAGCACATCGTTGATCTGGGGAGTGAAGGCATAGGCCAGGCCGGTCAACGCCAACACCGCGAGGAACGGCGCGACCAGAAGGCCTGCCATGAAGTGCACGCGTCGAGCGAGCAGCCACAGCAGGGCGCTGGAACGCTTTCGATCGGGTGTGCCGACACCGGCCCGGGGCTGTGAGGGTTCGGTGGGGATCGTGGTCATGCCAACTCCATCGGTACGACGTAGGTAAGACTGGGCATGGCCCCTCCTTCTTTACGTTTCCCTCGTTATACCCAATTGGTTTTGGATGTTTCAGAGGTTTGTTTTGGATGTTTCAGGGCTTCGCAGAAACGCCATTTGGGCCCCGATAGCCAGTAGGCCGACCAGGTATGTCTGATTCGTCGCTGTCACGTAACGCGACAGTAAAAGAGCCCGCCAGTGCCCAATTTTGCCTTTTCGGTGGCTGTTTCCAGGCGCGCATTAGAGGTCTCGAATAAGCACCCGGGGGTATTATCGAGGCGAAACCGCCCGGGGTATTATCGAGAAAAAAAGCCGCCCGTTTCTAATTCCCTCGTGAGGTTGTGAGGTCCCATTAACGATTAGATTTCAGCCAGGGTTCTGGGCCCTTAATGAGCGCGGGATTAAGTGGATTGCACTCCTCGGAATCCCCAAACTTGTCCCTTGGAGCTCGAAATCAATGCGCGAAACGGAGAGGCATTCTTATGTCTGAATCAGCTCCCCAAGGCTTCTTGGGGCCCAGGAAGCGACGGCGACGGCTCGGCGCAGTGGCCGTGGTGGCGGCCTCGGCGATCACAGCGGCGGGTCTGACCACGATGCCGGCGGCAGGCCAGCAGCCGGTCGGGGTGGGCCCGCTCCCCATCACCTTCGACCTGACCGACGAGAACGGAGGATGGTTCGACTCCGGTCTGAACCTCTTCGGCAGCAAGTCCCTCGCGGTCGGCGTACTCCCCCGGGTCGGCGTACCTGCTGGCGGACTGCCCTCTATCGGTGGCCCGCTGCTGCCGACTGACGCGTCGTTGGTGGAGAACCTCCTCGGCGGGCTCGGCACCACCGGCGGGGCGAGTGCCGCGACCGACCCGCTGGCCCTCGACTCGACCCTGGCCACCGTGCAGGGCATCGCGAAGTCCACGCCGGAGGCGGCTTCCAAGGCCGCCGAGGCCGAGGATCTGATCGGCCAGCTCGAGGCGACCGTCGCCGATATGCCGGCGGACCAGCCGGTCGACTTGGACTCGCTGCCGGTCGGCGTGGACCTGATGGGTGTCCTGGACTCCCTCCAGGAGTTCGCGGTCGAGGGGCCTCCGGTCACCGTCACGTTCAACGTGGACCCGGCCAAGTCCCAGGGAATCCGCAACCCGATCGGGCTGATCGCCCCGGAGGGGGCGGACGAGTTCCCGTACATGGACTCCAAAGGCGCCTTCTTCGGCGAGAAGACGATCCAGCTCACCGAGCCGGGGCTGTACGCCTTCACCGACTCGGTCGCGCCCTACATGCTCGGCGCTGTCGTGGTCGACGACCCGCTCACGTTGGGTCTCGACTTCGGCGAGAAGCTGGTGGTCAATGGCAAGCCCGAGGCCGTCCCGTCGAACGCCGACATCATCCAGCGGCTGGTGAACACCTTCTTCACGGCCACCAACCCGAAGAACTGGCAGCAGCACAGCAGCACCAAGGAGGTGTCCTGGAACCCGGTCCAGCCGCCCGCCCCGATCCTTCAGTACGACGCAGACGGCAAGCCGGTGCTGATCCCGAACCTGGACGCGTACTTCGACCAGAAGTTCGGGTACCCGAGGAAGCTGCCGGCGTTGAAGAAGCCGACCACCCCTGGTGTGGGTGAGGTCTGGATGGCCACCCAGATGGAGGACTTCGCAGGGAAGGAGAAGCACGGCTCCATCACGAAGATCAACGCCGAGGACTGGACGATCGATCGGAAGATCGCAGCCCCCGAGATCAACATGAACAACATCCACAACATGTGGTCGGACAAGAACTACAAGTACGTGTACGGGAACGAGTGGTTCGACAACGAGACCGATGTGTTCGACCGGGAGACCGGCAAGTTCGTACGGAGCCTCGAGGTCGGGCCCAACCCGGCGCACGTGATGACCCGTCCGGGCAACGACAACCTCACGATCGGCGTCAACGCCGGGACGGACATCGTCGAGGCGGCACCGGGCGCCACGAAGATCATCAAGCGCATCCACGCCGACCCGGACAGCGGCATGACCCCGCACCCGCACGCGCACTGGACCAGCCACGACGGCAAGACCGTCGTCGCGCCGAACACGATGACTGAGGAGGCCGTCATCGCCGACATGGACTCGGGGACCGTCAGGCACGAGCCCGTCGGGGCGTTCCCGATCGCCACGTCGATGACGCCGGACTCGAAGAAGGCGTACCTGTCCAACTTCCTGGGCATGAGCGTCTCGTGCGTGTCGCTGAAGGAGGACGCGTGTGCGACCCCCGACGGCGGTGTGGCCAAGAACTCCACGATCGACCTGTGGCAGAACTACGACTCGCAGACCGGTCCCGAGGCGGGCAAGCCATGGGGCGGACTGACCATCCAGCTCCCGGTGAGCCCGGACGGTAAGGCGCTGCTGGCGGTGAACACCCTGTCCGCGACGGTCAACGTGATCGACCCGAAGACACACAAGTTGATCAAGGATCTGCCATGCAACCCCGGTTGCCACGGCGCCAACTTCGGCGCCAAGGAGGGTGGCGGCTACTACGCCTACGTCTCCAACAAGTTCTCCAACGCCATGCAGGTCATCGACGTCGACCCGAACAACGATGGTGACATCTCGGATGCCACCATCGCCGGCCAGCTGCCGCTGGGGCCGACGTCGGACACCAAGATGGACGACGAGCTCGTCGCTCACCCAGGTGTGGGTGGACAGGGCGTCCTGGCCCTCCCGCTCGTCTACAACGGCTGGTCACAGGAGATCCCGAAGGCCTGGCGAAAGGATCTGACCTGCGAGCAGATCAACCCGATCGACAAGTCGGCCTGCTGATCACCATCTGACACCACCGAAGGTCCGGGGCTGGGCAGCGCAGCCCAGCCCCGGACCGTGCCGGACCGACATTTCCCCAAGAGTTCCCAACCATGCAGGAGGCTGGCCGATGACGGCGCAGGAGATTCGCCCACAGGCTGTCACGACCCCACCCCGCCCCGGGTTCCGTCGGCGCGTGATCGGGCTGATTGTGTTGGTTGCAGTCTGCTGGGGAGTGTTGCTCACGGTGCTGCCGTCGCCATCCGGTGACCCGGTGCTGGTCTCGTTGAGCCCGACGGACGGCGAGACGGTCAAGTCCCCCGACGAGGTCCGGATCACGTTCGACCGGCCTGTCCCCGCGGAGCTCGCGATGGTCCAGATGACGGATCCCGCAGGCGAGCGCATCGTGTCGACCCGGCCGTACAACCCGCCAGGGGCCGACGACACGATTGCCGTGCCGATGCCGAAGACCCGCTACGAGGGGATCTACTCGGTCGTCTGGTCGGTGCCGTCCAGCACCCTCGAACCGATGGTCGGGTCGTCGAACTTCTCAGTGTTCTCCGCGGCGAGGCTCACCGCGGTCCCGGGGCTAGTCGTCGACCGCGACCCGGTGGTCGTCACGGTGTACACGGTGGCGGGAATCCTCGCGACAGCCGCCCTGGTGCTGGGTGTCGGGACCGTGTTCGTGCTCGGGGTCGTCTGGCCTGAGGGCGCCCGCCGCCCGGGATCGCGCCGTCTGCTCCGGTACACGTGGGCGGCCATGGTGCTGGCGACCCTCGTGTCACTGCTCTCGTTCGGGGGTTACGCCGCCCGGACCTCGCTCGGTGACGCGTTCGACCCGGCGCTCCTCGCCGGGACGGTCAAGTCGGACATCGGGGCGGCGCTCTTGGCCAGGCTGCTCGTCCTGCTGCCACTCACACTCGGCTTCTGGCTGCTCCTGCGGAGCGAGCCCGCCCGGACCTCGGTCGAGCGCTTGACGGCCGCGGCGACGGTGCTCGGTGCCGCCTCGGCGTTGGCGGCCACCTGGGTCTTCGCCCGCCCGCACGCACCGGCGGGACCGGCGCCGCTCACCGTGGCCGCGGACACCGTGCTTCTACTCGCGGCTGCGGTCGGCGTCGGTGCCGCGGTGATGCAGTGGACGGTCCTGCGTCGAGCCGATGGACCGGCGGCGCCCGCCAAGCGGCTACTTGCCCGGATCATGCCGGTGGGCGGTGCGGTGCTGCTGCTCGCGGCGACCACGACCGACGGCTGGCAGCTGGCAACGTACGGCGCGCTGGCGGTGGTGACCTTCGGCACGGGGGTGGCACTCCTGTACCGGGAGCGGCGCCGCAGATCCAAGCCCGACGAGAGCGACGGCCGGCGCGACAAGCCCGCTCGCCGGCGGCTGCAGGAGGTAGCCGCGGTGTCAGCCTCGGCCACCGTCGTGGCGCTCGCAGCGCTACCCGGTTCGGGCCTCCCCGGTTAAAACCCGCGACTCACACGAGAGATACCCATGTCTATGCACCGCCGCCACCCTCTCGGGCGATTCAGCATCACCATCGCTGCGACCTTCACACTCGTCCTCGCGCCCGCCGCGTGCGGAAGCGCCGAGAACACCGCCCCACCGGCCGAGCCGACCGACGCGACGTCCTCCGTGACCCCCTCGGCTGCCTCTTCGCCGGCAGCTCCGGTCAGCCCCAGCTCCGAGTCGACCGATCTCGGTCCGCTGCTCACGATCACCATCGACGGAGAGGAAGTGTCACCCAATGCGGAGGAGATCCATCTCGGCACCGGAGAGAAGCTCCTCGTGGAGATCGACTCCGATCGGGCCGGCGAACTACACATCCACTCTGCCCCTGAACAGTTCGTCCCGTTCGCCGAGGGGACCACGGACAGCGAGATCGTCGTGAACACTCCTGGCACCGTCGAGGTCGAGGACCACGACACGAGCGCCGTCGTCGCCCTCATCGAGGTGCACTGACTTTGTTTCCCCTGATCCTGCCCATGCATGGCTTGGGCGGGGGCGCCGACCTGCCCATCCCCGCCTCCTACGCGATCGCGGGCGGCACCGCCGCACTCGCGCTGTCCTTCGTCGTGCTGCTCCTGGCCTGGCGTACGCCGCGGTTCTCGACCGCCGGCGGCGAGCGAGCCGTCCCCGCCGGGCTCGCCGCGTTCCTGGACAGTCGCGGCTGGACCATGAGCATCCGCACACTCGGGATGGCGTTCTTCTGCTTCATGCTCTGGCCCGCGCTGTTCGGGCCGGACCTGCTGAACAACCCCACCTTTGGCGTGGTCTATGTCTGGCTCTGGGTCGGCATCGTCCCGGCTTCGCTGCTGTTCGGCCGCTTCTACCGTGCCGTCAGCCCGGCCCGCACCCTCCACTTGATCCTCGCGAAGGTCGCGGGGCGACCACCTGGCGAAGGCGTACGCCGATATCCGGCCAACCTGGGGTACTGGCCCGCCGCGATCGGTCTGTTCGCCTTCGTCTGGCTCGAGCTCGTCTCACCCCAAGCGACCTACCTGGGCTCGGTCCGCGCGTGGTTCGCGTGCTACCTGGCAGCGATGTTGCTCGGCGGCGCGATCTTCGGCGAACGATGGCTCGAACGGGCCGACCCTTTCGAGGTCTACTCCACCCTGCTGGCCCACCTCTCACCCTGGGGACGCAACGACGAAGGCGACCTCGTCTGGATCAGTCCGCTACGCCACCTTGCCCGGGTGCCGGGCGAAGCTGGACTGGTGGCCACGGTCGCCGTCCTCCTCGCAAGCACCGCATACGACAGCTGGCGCGAGAGCGTGACCTGGATCCGGTTCGTCCAGTCCAGCGGCATCGATCCGGCCGTGTTGGGAACGGCCGGGCTCCTGACGGCGGTCACCGTCGTCGGAGTCGTCTTCATGGCGGCGTCGATGGCAACAGGGGTCGATGAGAGCGTCGATCGCTGGCAGATCCCGCGTCAGCTCGCTCACTCCATCGTGCCGATCGTCGTCGGCTACATGGTGGCGCACTACCTGAGCTTCTTCGTACAGGTCGGCTCACAGACTCTGATCCAGATCAGCGACCCCATCGGAACCGGGGCGAATCTCTTCGGGACCGGGGAGTGGGAGGTCAACTACTGGTTCTCCCAGCATGCGACCTTCCTCGCCACTACCAAGGTCGTCTCCATCGTGACCGGGCACGTCTTGGGCGTCATCGCAGCTCACGACCGTGCCCTGGAGATCCTCCCACGCCGTCACGTGGTCGCCGGTCAGCTGCCGCTACTCATCGCGATGGTGCTCTACACCTACATGGGCCTCTACCTGCTGTTCGGAGCCTGACACGGTCAGCCGACGGCTCCCCACACTGGCGGGTTGGTTGCGTACATCGCAACCAGAGGTGGGCTCAGCGGACCAGGTCGTTGACGCAGCGGTTCCAGGCCACCAGGTCGAGCCGATTCACGCCGTTCGCCGTGCATCGCGTGATCGCCTGGGTCAGCGTCAAGACTTGATCGACAGGTTCGCTGACAGGGGCTGGAAGTGGCTCGATGACCTTCTCGAGAGTCCCCTCGGCCTCGTCCTGTCCCTGCTTCGGCGGCGAAGACGGAGTCTCCGAAGCAGGTGACTCGGGCTTGGCCTCAGGCTCGTCTTCCGTGCTTGCCTGACCACCACGATCCGGGTCCGGAGCGGAGGTCGGGCGAACCGTGGCGCCGTCGTCACCCCGCGGGAACCGCCCTGCTTTCGGCGCCCCATTCTCGCCGATGGCAGCAGCGTCAGCCCGCCGATAGGAGCCGGACATGGAGGTCGCCGGCACGGTTTGGTCGGGAACGGCGGCGTAGTCACCCTTCAGGTACGCCACTCGAGTCCGCAGCACCTGGTCGGCGTAGGACCGCGACCGGTTGTAGCGGAGGACCGCTTCGTGGCGGCCAGCCTCGCTACCGAGATCATAGGGCCCTGAGCACAGGTACACCGCTGCCGCCAGCACAGCGTCATTGATGTTCTGCGGGTTCCTCTGCCCGTCGCCATCGGCGTCCACGCCGACGGCCGACCATGTGGTGGGGATGAACTGCATCGGACCGACAGCACGATCCCAGATCTTGTCTCGGTCGTACTGCCCGCCGTCGGTGTCTTCGATCGCCTGGGTGTCATTCGTACCGTCAAGAGGGATGCCATAGATGCTTGGACGGGAGACGCCGTCGGCGCCCAGGGTGCTGCCGCCGAAGCGGCCGTGGTCCGACTCCACGTAGCCCACGGCCCCAAGCAGCTGCCAGTCGATGTTGCACGTCTCGTCGGCAGCGTTGATGACGGTCTCAGCGCGCTGGTACGCGGCAAGCGCAGCGCTCGGGATTCCACTTGCCGAAGCGGCCGACGCAACCTGCACAACACGCCTCTGCGGCGCGCCAGCCCCGACGACCGCGGGTAGGGAGTAGCTCGCTGGTGCCTGCGGCGCCGCCGCAGGCACCGAGATGCGACTGGAAGGCGTGGTGCCCTGCCCATTTGCGCTAGCGAGCGCGTATGGACTCATCAGGTGCGCGGTCCATACGAACGACAGGACGACCAAATCGATGTGTGCGACAACGCGCCGCTTCGTGCTCGACGTCGGCGTCTCGGCACTATCCGTGGCAAACATGGCACCTCCGTGGGGTCTACGGTCGATGTTGAATCGAGGTCCATCCGTCCGCTCAGTAGTCCGTCGCCCAGAGCAGGATCGCGCCGTTGCGACCGAAGAGAAATGGGTCCTACGAAGGGGCCACATCCGTCGGTGGCTCTGACACGAGCGGGGCAACGGGAGGCGCCGGACCTCTTGACCGTCAATACTCGCGAGCCGGATCGCTCCTACAACCACGGCGGCGTAAACATGCGGCGCTCCTAGGTCTCACAACCTCACACCACGCCGCTCGCTCAGCCGGCGGGGCGTACCAGCCGATCGTCGGGGATGACGGCGACGCCGAGGATCTCGATCATCGCCTCCGGCTGCCACAGCTCGGTGGTCCCGATCCCGGCCATCGCCGGGTAGACCGGGCCGGCCAGCTCGCGCCAGACCGCGCCGATCTCCTTGCCGTGTGCCTGGTAGTCGGGGATGTCGGTCAGGTAGATCGTGATGGACACCAGATCCTCGGCGATACCGCCCACCTCCCGCAGCGTGGTCAGTACGTTGCCGAACGCCTGCCGGAACTGCTCGACGATGCCTCCGGGGACGATCCGCATGTTCTCGTCCAGCGCCGTCTGGCCGCCGAGATGGAGGGTGTTGCCGCTGAGCGTGCCGTGCGAGTAGCCGCGCGGCGCGGGCAGGGCCGCGGGGTTCACCGGTACGGGCGTGAGGTCCGTGTTCATGATTCGACCGTAGGGCATCTATTGACATGCCTACAACGTTCGTGCAGAAAATGAAACACCTCCTGAATCGAACGGACAGGACCTCACATGGACCCCACCTCCGACACCTCTGGTCTCGTCGTCCCGGTCGTAACCCGCGCCGGCTTCGAGCCCGACCTGACCGGGCAGAGCGAGGGCGCGACCCGGATCAGCGGCGTCAGCATCCAGCACACGCCCGCAACCAAGCTCTGGTTCGGCAAGGTGCACAACCTCGCCGGCTATCGCTCCGTCCCCCATCACCACGGCGAGGCCGAGACCGGCGGCTACGTGCTGTCGGGGCGGGCCCGGATCTACTTCGGCGAGAAGTTCGAGGACTACCTCGACATGTCCGAGGGCGACTGGGTGTTCGTACCCCCGTTCCTGCCGCACGTCGAGTGCAACCTCGACCGCAACCACCCGCTGACCTGGATGACCACCCGCACCCCGGACAACATCGTGGTCAACCTCCCCCAGGTCGACGACGCCGACCTACGCGACTGGGCTGACCGGCCATGACCGCCGGCTCCCAGACATTCACGGACGCCGTCACCCTCAAGGAGTGCGAGCCGGAGGTCTTCGACCTCGCCTTCACCGCGACCACCCAGCCGTGCCCGTGGCCGAAGGCGTACGGCGGCGACATGGTGGCCCAGGCGCTCGTCGCCGCGTCCCGGAGCGTGACCGACGGCAAGACGATGCACTCGATGCACTCCTACTTCATGCGGCCCGTCGACATCGGCGCCGAGGTGCGCTACGAGGTCGAGGTGCTGCGCGACGGCCGCGGCTACAGCACCCGCCAGGTGCGCGGCTTCCAGAACGGCAAGCCCGTCTACGTGTGCATGGCGAGCTTCGCCGCCGGGGAGCCGAGCGGCAGCTTCCAAGCCACGAGGCCGGCCAACATCCCCGGTCCCGAGACGTTGCCGACCTCTGCGGCCTACCTCGCCGAGCGCACCGGCGGCACCATGACAGAGACCTCCAAGGCGTACTGGTCCGGCGGACGCAGCTTCGACATGCGACACGTGCCGGGTCCGGTCTATCTGACGGTCGAGGGCGAGCGGTCGCCGCACCAGGCCATCTGGGTCAAGCCGTACGACACCCTGCGCCCGGTCGAGGGGCTGACCGACCAGCAGCGCGACGCCGCGGCCCTCGCCTACGTCTGCGACTACACGATCCTGGAGCCCGCTCTGCGGGTGCTCGGCCTGGCCTGGGCCGACGAGGGTCTGGTGACCGCCAGCCTCGACCACGCGATGTGGTTCCACCGCCCGGTCGCGATGGACGACTGGCTGCTCTACGCGCAGGAGGCCGTCTCCGTCGATGACGGCCGCGGCACCGGCCTGGGCCGCTTCTTCACCACCGACGGCGTGCTGGTCGCGACCGTCGTCCAAGAAGGCATGATCCGAGCCGCAGGAGCGGCGTCATGACCGCGCTCAGCCCGACCGGCTACGCCGACACCTTCGCCCGCGACCACCTGCCGCCCGCGGATCTGTGGCCGAGACTGGAGTTCACCACGCCGCTCCTGGACTACCCCGAGCGCCTCAATGCCGCGACCGAGCTGATCGACGCGGCCGTCGCGGCGCACGGCCCGGACCGTCCCGCTCTACGCACCCCCGACGGCACGGTGTGGACCTACGGCGAGCTGCTCACCCGCGCCAACCAGATCGCCCACGTGCTGGTCGACGACCTCGGTCTCGTCAGCGGCAACCGGGTGCTGCTGCGCTCCCCGAACAACCCGTGGACGGTCGCGGCCTGGCTCGGCGTACTCAAGGCCGGGGGCATCGTCGTGACAACCATGGCTGCGCTCCGGGCGACCGAGCTCGGGCCGATCGTCGCGAAGACCCGGCCCGCGGTCGCGCTCGTCGACCATCGGTTCGTCGAGGACGTCCACGCGGTCCGGGACACCGTCGCACCCGACCTGACCGCGGTCGCCTACGGCGGGGACGCCGAGGACGACCTGACCCGCCGGATCCTGGCCAAGCCCGGCGACTTCACCGCGGTCGACACCGCGGCCGACGACGTCGCGCTGTTCGGGCCGACCTCGGGGACGACCGGCGTCCCGAAGATCACCACCCACTTCCACCGCGACATCCTCTCGATCGACAACACCTTCGGCCGGGCGACGCTGCGGCTGGAGCCGAGCGACGTCGTGGCGTGCACGGCGCCGTTCGCGTTCACCTTCGGACTCGGCATGCTGGTCGTCTTCACGCTGCGGGCCGGGGCCTGTGCTCTGCTCACCGAGGCCGCCTCGCCGGTCCAGCTCGCAGACCTGATCGCGACCCACGGCGTCACCGCGCTCGCGACCGCGCCGACGGCGTACAAGCAGATCCTCAAGTCCGGCGCGATCGAGCAGCTCAAGGGGCTGCGGGTCGCCGTCACCGCGGGCGAGCACATGCCCCAGGCGACCTGGGAGGAGCTCGAGCGCGAGCTGGAGCTGCGGGTCATCGACGGCATCGGCGCGACCGAGATGCTGCACATCTTCATCTCCGCGGCCGGCCACGACATCCGCCCCGGGGCGACCGGCAAGCCGGTGCCCGGCTACCGCGCCACCATCCTGGACACCGAGGGCAACGAGGTCGGACCGGGCGTCGAGGGACGGCTCGCGGTGATCGGCCCGGTCGGCTGCCGCTACCTGGACGACGCGCGCCAGCGCGGCTACATCGTGAACGGCTGGAACGTCACCGGTGACACCTTCGTCCGCGACGAGGACGGTTACTACTGGTACCGCTCACGCACCGACAACATGATCGTGTCCTCGGGCTACAACATCGCCGGGCCCGAGGTCGAGGAGGCGCTGGGCACCCACCCGGATGTCGTCGAGGCGGGCGTGGTCGGCGGACCCGATCCTGACCGCGGTGCCGTCGTCTGCGCCTTCGTCGTGCTCCGTGAGGGCGTGGACGGCGACCCCGCGAAGGCCGAGGAGATCCAGCAGTACGTCAAGGGCCGGCTGGCGCCCTACAAGTACCCGCGCGACGTCCGTTTCGTCGCGTCCCTGCCGCGCAACACCAGCGGCAAGCTGCAGCACTTCAAGCTGCGGCAGCTGATCGCCTCGGAGAGCGGGACATGAGGATCGCGATCGTCGGAGGTGGTCCCGGCGGGCTCTACTTCGCCACCCTGATGAAGACCCTCGACCCGAGCCACGAGATCACCGTCTGGGAGCGCAACGCCCCCGACGACACGTTCGGCTTCGGCGTCGTCTTCTCCGACGAGACCCTCGGCAGCATCGAGGGCGCCGACCAAGTCGTGCACGACCGGATGGAGGAGCTGTTCGCGCGCTGGACCGACATCGATGTCGCGATGACCGACCGGCAGGGTCGGAGCCACGCCTTCACCGTCGGCGGGCAGGGGTTCGCCGCGATGTCACGCAAGGACCTGCTGCAGATCCTGCAGGAACGCGTCGCCGAACTGGGGGTGGGCGTCCACTTCCGGACCGCGGCTCCCGACCCCGACGAGCTGCGCGCTTCGTACGACCTGGTGCTGGCCGCGGACGGCGTCAACTCGGCCGTCCGGACCAAGTACGCCGACCGGTTCGGGCCCAGCCTCGACCGCCGCCGGAACAAGTACATCTGGTTCGGCACCGACCTGGTCTTCGAGGCGTTCCAGTTCTTCGTCAAGCAGACCGAGTTCGGCACCATGCAGATCCACGGCTACCCCTTCTCCGACAGCGGCTCCACGTTCATCGTGGAGATGCACGAGGACGTGTGGCGCCGCGCCGGCCTGGACAGCACCGAGCACCAGGTCCTCGCCCCCGGCGCCTCCGACGAGCACGCCGTCGGCCGGGTCGCCGAGATCTTCGCCGACGAGCTCCGCGGGCACGCGATCCTGACCAACAACTCCAGGTGGATCAGCTTCCAGACCGTCCGCAACGAACGCTGGTACGACGGCAACGTCGTGCTCCTCGGCGATGCCGCCCACACCGCTCACTTCTCGATCGGCTCGGGCACCAAGCTGGCGATGGAGGACGCCCTCGCCCTCGCGGCGTGCCTGCATGAGCACGCCTCCCTCGACGAGGCGCTCGAGGCGTACCAGACCGAGCGGAAGCCGGTGGTGGAGTCGACCCAGCGGGCGGCCCAGGCCTCCCTGGAGTGGTTCGAGAACATCGAGATGTACGCCGACCAGGACCCCGCGCAGTTCGTCTTCAACCTGCTGACCCGCTCGCGCCGGATCACATCTGCGAACCTCGAGGAACGCGACGCCGACTTCGCGCGCCTGATGGACGCGGAGTTCGCGCGCCACCAAGGCGCTCAGGAGGTGGCACCGGCGATGTTCCAGCCAGTCCGGATCGGCGAGCTGGAGCTGAAGAACCGGATCATGCTCTCCCCGATGGACATGTACTCCGCGACCGACGGCGTCCCCGACGAGTTCCACCTGGTCCACCTCGGCTCCAAGGCGCTCGGCGGGGCCGGGCTGGTGATGAACGAGATGACCTGCGTGTCTCCCGAGGGCCGGATCACGCTCGGCTGCCCGGGCATCTGGACCGACGAGCAGCGCGACCGCTGGCGCCGAGTGACCGACTTCGTGCACAACCACTCCACCGCCAAGATCGGCATGCAGCTGGGCCATTCGGGCCGCAAGGGCTCGACCAAGCTGATGTGGGACGGCATGGACGAGCCGCTCGATGACGGCAACTGGGAGGTCATCGGCCCCTCCACGCTCCCTTACGGCGAGGGTTGCCACGTCCCGCGGGAGGCGAGCCGTGCCGACCTGGACAAGGTGGTCGCGGACTTCGTCTCCGCGGCTCGGCGCGCCGTCGACGCCGGCTTCGACCTGGTCGAGATCCACGCCGCGCACGGCTACCTGCTCAGCTCCTTCCTCTCCCCCGTCGCCAACCATCGCGACGACGAGTACGGCGGACCGCTGGCCAACCGCCTCCGCTTCCCCCTGGAGGTCTTCGACGCGGTACGCGCCACGGTGCCGGCCCCGATCCCCGTGACGGTACGGATCTCGGCCACCGACTGGATGCCCGATGGCAACACCGACGACGACGCCGTCGAGATCGCCCGCGCGTTCGTCGAGCACGGCGCGGCTGCGATCGACGTCTCCTCCGGCCAGGTGAGCAAGGAGGAGAAACCCGCCTTCGGGCGCTCGTACCAGACCCCGTTCGCCGACAAGATCCGACACCTTGTCGCCGAGCCGGCCGGGGTGAAGGTGATCGCCGTGGGCGCCATCTCGTCGTTCGACGACGTCAACTCGATCCTGCTCGCCGGCCGCGCCGACATCTGTGCGCTCGGCCGCACCCACCTGTTCGACCCGAACTGGACGCTGCACGCCGCTGTCGAGCAGGACTACGACGGCGCCGCGGCCCGATGGCCGGTCCAGTGGGCGGCCGGGCGGCGCAAGCCACCGACGTCGCGCAGCGACAAGATCCCGCCCCGGCTGCAGCTGCTCAGGGCCGGTGAGACCGACCAGGTCCACGTGCGGTGGGTACGCGGGAAGCCGACGGAGGATCCGGCAGAATGCCGCGGGTGACGAAGGCGGGGTCTGCACCGGCAGCACAGGTCAACCGACAATCGCGCACCACCGTGGTGACGTTCCTCGGCGCCGTCGTGCGACCGCTCGGCGACTGGATGCCGATCGCCGGCGCGATCGACCTGCTCGCCCAGGTCGGGCTCGACGCGCCGTCCGTACGCACCGCCGTACACCGCCTCAAACGGAACGGCTGGCTCGACTCGGAGACTCGCGACGGCACCCGCGGATACGGGCTCACGTCCGTTGCCCGCTCCACGCTCGCCGCCGGCGACGAGGTGATCTGGCACGCGCGCAAACCCGCGGACCTGGCCGACGGCTGGTGCATCGTGCACTTCGGGGTACCCGAGTCGATGCGCGCCAAGCGCCACCAGCTGCGCGCCCACCTCTCCCACCTTGGCTTCGGCAACGTCGGCACGGCACTGTGGATCGCGCCCGCACGGATGCGAGACGCCGCCGAGCGAGCGGTGACCGAGCTCGGGCTCGAGTCCCACGCCGCGATCTTCGTCGGCGGCTATCACGGCCCCCAGGACCTCACCGAGCTGCTCTACAGCAGCTGGGACCTCGACGCGATCGACCAGAGCTACCGCGACTTCATCACTGCCCACAGCGCACTCGCCGGCCGGCTCGAGGACACCGCCCCCGCGGGTCAGGACGCCTTCGCGACCTACCTCGGCGTCGTCGGCCAATGGCGCAAGCTCCCCTTCCGTGACCCGGGCCTGCCCCACCACGTCCTCGCCCCGAACTGGAGCGCCCCCGCCGCCGTCGCGCTGTTCGAGAAGCTGGTCGCGGACCTGGAGAAACCCGCGCTCGCACACGCGAGCGCTCACTGGCCCTCAGGCTGACGGGCTCTCGGTGAGCGCCTGGCGAGTCTCGATCAGCCAGTCCTTGTAGTCGAGGTGCGCCTTCCGCAGCGCGGAACCTGGCCAGTCTGCGGGAAGCAGTTCCTCGGGCAGGAGGGGATCCGCGAGCAGGTGACGTACGGAGGTGGCGCAGGCGGTGAACCGCAGCACGGGGTCGTCGGTTTCGGTGGCTGCCAGCAGCTCGCGCGCCCGGTCAGCCCAGCCGGCCAGATCCCACAGCCTGCCGGCAAGTTCCGCGGGGTCGGTCGTGGGCCGCATCGTCAGCCGCTCGCACAGACCGGCGAGGTCATCGGACCACTCGAGGGCGAGGTTCGCCGGGCGTACCCAGACACCCTCACGCAGCTCGGCCAGACGGAGCTCGGAGAGCGTCACCCGGAGGCTCGCCCGGTCGGCGGCGGAGCGGCCGGTAGCGGTCACCACGACCATGTCCCAGTCACCGTCCCAGGCGCCGGTCTGCACGTGGATCGCCGCCTCCTGACGGCGCTGGCGGTGGCTCAACCTCTCGGAGAGCTGGTATCTCCCGTCCACAGTTCGGACCAGATCATCGGCGGCGACCATGCGGGAGAGCGCGACCCGGACCGTCGTCTCCGAGAAGCCGACCAGACGGCCACCCGCGACAAGCTCGCGGGCGGACAACGTCGGCACCTCGGCACTCATGAGCAGACCGAGGAGCGCAGAACGGGCGGACACAGGGCGAAGGGCACTCGCATCGGCATGGGTCGGTGACATCCCTCGGGATGTTACATGAACCCTGCACCCGCAGACGATGTGTTATTTACATCATTGCCACAGCCGTAGACGATCTGTAACGTCCCAGGCATGAGCCTTACTGGACGCACCATCATCATGTCGGGCGGCAGCCGCGGCATCGGCCTGGCCGTAGGCATCGCCGCGGCCAAGCTGGGAGCCAACGTCACGCTGCTGGCGAAGACGGACAAACCCGACCCACGCCTCCCCGGCACCGTTCACACCGCCGCCGCGGAGATCGAGGAAGCGGGCGGTCAGGCGCTGGCAGTGGTGGGCGATGTCCGCGACGAGGCATCGGTGGAGAACGCCGTCGCACAGACCGTCGAGCGATTCGGCGGCATCGACATCGTGCTCAACAACGCCTCCGCGATCGCGCTCGACGGCACCGAAGACCTGCCGATGAAGCGCTTCGACCTGATGACCCAGATCCAGCTCCGCGGGACGTACCTGCTCACGAGCAAGTCGCTTCCCCACCTGCGCGCATCGGCCAACCCGCACATCCTGTCGCTGTCGCCGCCGATCAACCTGTCGCCGCAGTGGCTCGGCGCACACCCGGCGTACACCCTGGCGAAGTACGGAATGAGTCTGCTGACGCTCAGCTGGGCGGCGGAGTACGCCGAGCACGGCATCGCCGCCAACTGCCTGTGGCCGGAGACTCTCATCGCCACGGCCGCTGTGCAGAACCTCCTCGGCGGAGATGCGGCGGTGGAGAGGTCGCGTACGCCCGAGATCGTCGCCGACGCCGCGGTGGAGATCCTGGGGCGCCCCTCGCGTGAGTGCACCGGCAACTCGTTCCTGGATGTGGACGTGCTTCGGGATGCTGGAGTCACGGACTTCTCGAAGTACGGCGGGACCGGCGACCTGGAGTACGACATCTTCGTGGACCGGCCATGACCAGCCTCGTGCGGGAGCGGCGCGGAGACGTCGAGATCCTCCGGCTCAACCGTCCCGAGAAGCGAAACGCCCTCGACACTCCGGCGCTCCGCCTGCTCAACGACGCGTTGAGAGAGCTGTCCGATGACGGCGAGATTCGCGCGGTGGTGCTCTCGACGACATCTCCCGACGCCTTCTGCGCGGGCGCGGACGTCACCGAACCCCTGGACGCGGCGGGCGGAGTCGCCCGGATGGAGGCGTTCGCGGAGCTCTACCAGCTCGTCGAGCAGGTGCCCGTGCCGACGATCGCTGTCGGTGTCGGCAACTGCGTGGGCGCCGGCGCCGAGATCATCGCCGGCTGCGACCTGCGCGTGGCCGGGGACAATCTGAAGCTCGCGTGGGCGGGCGCTCGGCTGGGCGTTCCGGTCGGCCCGGCCCGGCTGACCCAGCTCGTCGGCCTCTCGCGCGCCAAGGAGCTGATCTACACCGGGCGCCCCGTCGGCGCGGATGAGGCTGTCGCGATGGGCCTGGCCCAGCGTACGGCTCCTGCCGGCGAGGCCGAGGCGGTGGCTCTCGAGCTGGCAGGACTCATCGCGCATCAGTCGCCCGACGGGATTCGCACCCTCAAGGAGATGTTTCGCGAGCTCGAGAGCACTGCCCACCGGATCACCTACGAGAACGAACGGCTGATCGACTTCCAGAGGAACAGCGTCGGCTTGCCGCAGGGCTAGCGGGTCCAGGACGTACGACCTAGAGGAAGCCGGCTGTGATCTGTTCGCGATATGGGCGACGGGTGAATGCGACCCTGGTCGGATGGATTTGATGCGGAGGTCGTGTTGAGTTGACGCCATGAGCGTGCGTACTTTCCGGCACACCTCGACGATCGCTGCCCCGCTCGACGAGGTGTGGCGCCGGGTGACCGACTTCGAGGGAATCAACGATGAGCTCATGCCGGTGATGCGCATGCGGGTGCCGCCCGGCCTTCGCGACGCGACGATCGATACCGTGCCGCTCGGGGTCCCTCTGGGCAGGTCCTGGATCTTCTATCTCGGGTTCCTGCCGCTCGAGTACGACGACCTGGTAATCACCGAACTCGCGCCTGGCTCTCACTTCCAGGAAGCCTCCAGCATGGCGTCGATGCGTCGCTGGATGCACCGTCGCGAGCTCCACGCCGTCGACGCCGACCGCACGGAGGTGACCGACGTCGTCGGCTTCGAGCCGCGGCTCCCGCTGCTGGCCAGTCCCCTGGAGCCCGTGATCCGCCGCCTTTTCGTCCACCGGCACCAGCAGCTCGCCCGCCACTTCGCGAACAACTAGAAGGCGGTACGGGTCGCGAGCCCTCGAGGCCGTGCCGTTCTCAGAGGAGGCCGAGACCGGTGGCGTGGCGACGTACCGCCTCGCTGTCGGCGACGAGCACGAGCGGCACCTCGTCGCCCATGGAGCTCCACACGCGCTCGACGCGGCCGTCGTGAGGATCGAGCCGCACCTCGCGGATGTAGACCGCGAGGATCCGCTCAGGATGGCGGCGGACGGCGTCGGCGTAGATCTCCGGATCGTGCTCACCGGAGTCGCCCAAGAGGACGAACGGAAGGCTGGGGTGGAGCGCGAGGACCTCGTCGATGCGCCCGCTCTTCGGCTCCCGGCCGTCGGCGCTGCCGAGCAGATCGCGCAGCAGCAGCGGCCCGCGCGGGAAGTCTCGGTGACGCACGAAGGCGTCCAGGAACGCATGCAGGTTCCACGGGCTGGAGGAGATGTAGAACACCGGGTTCGCGCGGGCGGCAAGGTCGCGGTAGAGCTCGGGCGCGCCAGGGAACGGCGTACGCGTGAGCGCCGATCCGGTGAGGGTCTGACGCACCATCCGCCCGACGCGCTGCACCCCGGTCTCGAGGATCGTGTCGTCGATGTCGGAGATCACGCCGAACTGCGCCTCACCGACAGGCACGCGTACCTCCACCGCGGCTCGGTAGTCGCCGGTCAGACCGCGGTACTCGCCGGCCAGCTCGACGGTGCCGCGCGTCAACGGATCCTCCAGCGTTTCCGGGGCGGGCCGCAGCCGTGCCACGAAGTAGCCCTCGTCATCGGTGACCGCGTCCACCGCGGCATCACCGACGGTGACCCGCAGCGGCACACCCGGCAGCTCGTCGGTCACGAAGTGGCGGATCATGCGGCGTACGGCGGCCCCCGCGCCCTCGCCCTCCACAGCCTCCGAGGGCGGTGGATCGTCGACGACCCGACCGCGTACCACGACCCCCTCGGCACTCCCGTGCCCGCCGTAGCACTCGATCCGGAAGTCCGCCGGAACCCGCGACCCTGCCCGACGGAATCGCGCCGCATCCCACGCTCGCTCCAGCCCGAGCATCCATTGACGTGCCGACATGGCCACAGCCTAGAGTCCGCCCCGTCTCGACGGCTCACCGCCGCGACGGGACCAAGGGACGTGCTCAGCGCGCGTCGCGCGCACCTTGGCGACGAGCACCCTGCGCACGAGAGGACGCGTCACGCTTGAGGCCTCCGGTCGTCCGCGTCGCGTCCCGCCGCGCGCTGGGCACAGGGGTGCCCCCGTCGTTCACGGCAGTTTCACGAGGTGGCCCTGCGCTGGTGGCGGCTCGCGCCGCGGCGATCCGTTCGGCCCGCAGCTCCTGCGAGGCCTTCCTCGCCGCCGCGCTGACCTGTCGACTGACCTGCGCCAACACGGACTCGAAGACCTCCACCTTGGCCCTGGCGCGCTGGTTCTGGTCGTAGGCCTTACCGCGTCCGCCGACACTCTCCACTGCGGCGCTGGCACCGCGACGGTAGACCTTCATGTGCTTGCTGCGCTCGCGTCTCACCCGCTCATGAAGCTCGAGGAGCTGGTCCTCGTCGAGCTCGCGCAGGACAGCAGGGTCCGCCTCACGGACGAGAGCTGCTTCCTTCTCGGTCAGGGAATTCAGCAAAGCCTTGTTCACAGGACCCTCCGGTGTCTTCGACGACTGCGCCGCCCCCGGTTGACGCCCACGGCGCAAGCCCATGCTACGCCCGGCACAGGGCCCCGGTCTGGCGTTCAGGACCCTCCGGGGCACGACGGGGGCACAAGGCGAAGAGACAGGCGAGCGGAAAGCAGAAACCCGGCCCGTTCAGCAACGAATTGCCTACTGAGACCGGGTTTTCACCTGGTGGAGCTGAGGGATTCGAACCCCTGGCCTTCTCATTGCGAAGGCGTGTCATCCCATGGCATCGGTGTTTTCCCGCGTGAGGTGCTAATGCATACGTTGCATTCCGACACCCCAATTTCGACGCCGGGGGCACCTGGGGGCACAAATCCAATCCACCCACCAAGTCCGTATCGCGGGGGCGGAGCGTCACCCGATCCGGCATCTGGCCCCTTTGGCGGGGGTCTGGGGCTGCCCCACGCTGCCTAACTACATCGGCCTGGGAAGCATCGCAGGGAATGTCCCTGCCGGTAGCGGCGGCCCCCTCCCCCTCGTCGCCAGCCTCCTGCTGTGCCTGGCGGCCGACGTGACGGTGATCGCCGGTAGCACGGAATACGTACGCAACGATGCGGGTCCGGTCGTCGAGCTGCTGAACGGGTCGGCCTGGTCGGCATCGTGGTGCAGGGTCCCCCTACTTCTCGCGCCGGTCCTTCGTGCGGGTGTTCTCAAGTCCTCGGGGGCGGGACGTGTCGTCCGGGTGCGCTCGTGCCCACGACCTCTTGGTCATGACCATGTGGCGTACTTTCTCGTCGGGATCGTGCCGGAGTACCTCGAGCACGCTCAGCGGCACGGTCTTGTTCTGGGCCACCCAGAAACACATGTCTGGGAACCGCTCGATCACGTCGCGCCAGGTGGTCTCGGACGCTTCGTCACGAGCGGCACGGTTGTAGTCGGCTGGGTCGTCGCTGGTGCGCAGCCGAACGAACTGCTCCGCTGAGTCGATCACGGAGTCATCGTGACATAGGCCGGACGGCTGGCGGGTTGGGTCGATCTGGTCGACGACTGAAGAGTGAGCGCTTGGTCTACGGACTGGGCGCTCTTCTTCATTTGCGCGGCACGTAGGGGGACCGGCCGCCAGGCCGCACGCCCCCGGAGGCCGCGCACGCGGCCGGAGGCCGCCTTGAGTCAGCAGAGAAAGTTCTCACGAAACCGGTCGGGGTGACCTTCTGACCCGGGTCGCCCAAGAGGAGGCGATACTCGACCCCGTGACGAACATGCGGTCCGACGTGATGCTGTCGATGATGCGCGCCCTCTGGGAGCAGGTCACGGCCGACCTGCGTGGCGTGGCCGTGCAGTACGAAGGCTCCTCGGAGGAAGGCACGATCGAAGGTCGCTTCTTGTACGAGGGCGACGTCGGCGAGGTGCAAGAGGAGTGCGTTTCCCTGGCCGAGACATACTGCATCGCTGACTACCCGCCCGAGGTGTCCGTGAGGTTCCGGGCAATCCCTCACTCGACCCGCGATCTGTTGCACGGTGAGCACTGGGTGTTCCTTCGCTGGGAGCCGGAACTCTGACCGAATCTTGCCGCCGAGACGCGCCGGTCGACCAAGTCATCAGCCCCCGGGTCGGACGACTCGATCTATCCGGTGCGCTGCGTCTTCGGGGGCCGTCTCGCGCCATAACCGTGGCCGACCTCGTCGAGGTTCCGACCCCTGGCCTCCGCGTTCGTCGCTCCCGCACAGAGGGTCACGAGACCAAGTCCACCAAGGGGCGGCGCTCTCGTCGGGTCCCCCTGGCGAACCGCGTACTTCCGCTGGTGCAACAGATGACAACCGGCAAGAAGGCCAACGATCTTCTGTTCACCACCGACACCGGGGCCACCCTCCACCGAGGCGCCGTCACCCGAACCTTGAAGTGGGAGCAGACCGGCCAGGGGCGACGGCTTCACGACCTCCGCCACACGGCTGCTTGCCTGTGGTTGGCTCGCGGCGTCGACGTCGGGACGGTCAAGGAGTGGATGGGTCACGAGTCCATCGCGACCACGAACCTCTACCTGCACTTCCTCGGCACGGGTGCTGACGCGGCGGGCCTGGACCGGCTCAACGACACCGGCCACAGGGGTGCTCAGAAGCCTCCGGAGGGCACCAGGAGGGGCCACATGACGAGGAGACGGGCGAATGACAAGCAAGAAACCCGGCCTTCGCTGCGGTGAAGATGCAGGTCAGAACCGGGTTTCAGGTGGTGGAGCTGAGGGGATTCGAACCCCTGGCCTTCTCATTGCACTGAGCCCGATTCATCGACGCCGACTTCTCGGCGTCTCTGGGTGACTCTTGGGCTCTTTCGGCCTCCGACCAGCGATGACGTTCGACATCGTCCAGTGTTTCGAGAATCCACTCTAGCCCGCTCAACCCGTCTCGATGCGTCTCGGTAGATCCGAAGTGTTGAGGTTTTGTTGAGCCGAAGTCGATCTCCGGCTCCTTCGAACGAAACTAGGAGCCCCTGCAGCGATCGGCGGACCTAGGCAGGACTCGGCGTGGCCAGTGTGGCCGAGTAGGTCTTCGGGCAGGTGCTGCCGGAGCAGGACCTGTACTTCGCCTCGATCGTCTTTAGTTGCGCGATGACCTTGGTGTAGCGCGGGTCGCCGGCCAGATTGCGGGTCTCGTACGGATCGACGGAGCGGTCGTAGAGGATCGGAGTGCCGGTCGCGGTGACCGTGACATAGGTGTAGCTCCCGTAGCGGATGCCGCGGTACTTGGTGGTCGTCCCGCCCGAGGGCGGCCACGCGGCGACCGGGATCGGCCGGTAGAGCGTCTTGCCCGCGGTCACGCTCGCCGCGAGCACCCGAGTGATGTCGACGCCGTCCTGGGCGCGCCCCGGAGTCGCGCGGCCGAGCGCCGCCACCGTGGTGGCGATGTCAGGGTTGCCGACCGCGGACCCGACCTTCCGGTTCTTCGGGACCCCCGGGCCAACGACCACGAGCGGGATCCGCGAGGCCTGCGAGGTCTCCCAGAACTTGTTGAGACGGTTGTGTTGGCCGGTGGTGTAGCCGTTGTCCCCGGAGAAGATGATCACGGTACGCCGGTACTGACCGCTGCTCTTCAGGTGAGCGATCGTGCGGGCAACCGCCCGGTCCACCGACTGCGCGGCCTCGAGGCGCTGCTGGTAGACGTAGCGCATCACCCGCTGCTGCGCCACGGTGTAGGACGGCCCCGCGGTGACCTGCCCCGGGCCGGCGTAGAACATGTTGGGAGTCGTCGGGAGCTCGAGGCCGCTGAACCTGCCCTTGTCCGAGGCCATCGGCCTGGTGTTCTCCAGCCACAGCGACGGCTGGTTCGGATAGCGCTTCTTCGGGTCGCTGCCCTCGACCGGTCCTCCGGCATGCGGGGCCACGTAGTTGACCCACAGGAACCACGGCTTCTTCCCGCCGATGTTGGTCCCGGCCTTCTTGATCATCTTGATCGACCGGTTCTGCAACACCACCGAGCTGTACACACCAGGGCTCTCGATCGTGCCGTTGTTGTTGATCTTCGGGCTCGACAGGTTGTAGGTCGAAGGGTCGATCGTCGCCTGCCAGTCATCCCACCCCGGCTCGCCGCTGGAGTAGCGCTCGGATCCCTTGCCGTAGCCGTTGAGGTACTTCCCCAGGAACATCGTGCGGTAGCCGGCTTTGTCCATCCACACCGGAAGCGTGTTCCGCCGCCCCGTGAACCCCTTATAGCCGCCGTTGGTCCCCGAGATAGACCAGTCCCTGTGGTTGTGGGCGTACTTCCCGGTCAACAGGCTCGCCCGCGCCGGCACACACAACGGCGTCGGCGCCACCCCATCGGTGAACGTCGTCCCCTGCTGCACCAGCAGCTTCTGCACGTTCGGCATGTACTTGATGTCGGTCGCCGCCAGGTCGTCGACGTTGATCATCAACACGCTCGGCCGCCCCGACTCCAACCGCCCCGGCAGCGCCGCCGCCACCGCCGTCGACATCGGCCCGCACAGCACGGCCACCGAGCTCGCCACCGCCACGGTCGCGATCGACACCCGCCCATGTCTAAGCACGCGCTTCAACGCCACCCCAGCACTCATGAACCAACCCGCCTCATCAAGTAGGTCACACTCAAATGCTCCGCAATCCCGCTGGACTCGGACCTGATTGGTCCGATGTCCGCCGCACCGAGAACCGATACAGAATCCCCGCCGAAGTCCGCGTTCTCCGACGGAATTCGATCAGCCCTATCACCAGGCCGAAAGCGAATCCCGCCAGGGAAACCGATTCGGGATCGATCCATTCATTTTCCGACGCCTCCCTACGACCGATCCGAGTGCTGCGAAATCTGCTTGGCGAACCGGGCGCTCAAGACGATGGCAATGACCACCCACAGGAACGCAAGTGCGTACTGCCCGTTGACCAAAAGGGCCACGGATAACAGCATGGATACAAAGCAGAGTATGGCACCAAGAACTAGTTGAATGATTCTCCAGATCTTGCTGCGATCGGTCAGCATCGGACAACCCAAATCGATGGCGCATAGAACTTCTTGATAGAGCGGCTAGCAATGTACTTTCTTCCCGCGAAGTTGATCACCACACACTTCCCTCGAAGGGCGGCGTATGACGCTACGCTCGAGAGGTAAAAGAAGTAACCCTCGACGATCGTCCACGCTGCCCACACCCATCCGCTCATCTTGATCTTCCCTCCTACCCAACTCAGCGCTCCAAACGTGATCCCGGTTCCCCACGCGAGGTTGGCCGTTTCAGACCTGTTCAGCTTGAGGTTCACCCACCAGACTGGTGACCAGAAGTTGAATGAGTAACTGGTTATCCGGATTTTCCCAGTGAGGTCCAGTTCGTTCACAGGGTCGGCAGGATAGTTATACGCGTTAGCGTTTCCGCCAAGGACGGGGTCTGGTGACAGGAACAGGCCGGTAGATGGACTGTAGAGTCGCGCGCCCATGCTGACGATGCCTCCAATGGTGTCACCGCCAGCGGGACGCTGGTGAGTTCCGAGATATCCGTAGCGTCGATCAACGCCCTCGTCGTCGATGGAGTTACCGAACTCGTCGGTTTCGGCGTAACTCAGTGCACCGGTATCTGTGTCCATGGTGGCAACGATGTCGCCATGGAGGTTCGCGAGTTGCAGCGTCGTGGCGGTAGCAGATACCTCGGCGACGTTCCCCACACCCGGCACTGTCACATACCGCTGCGACGCCCAAGACTCGCCGCCATCAGTCGTTGTTGATATGTAAGAGGGAATATCACCCGAACCGGGGTACTCATATCGGACACGGCTTGCTTCCTGTCCGTCGATAGTCGACGCCACAGTCGTGACACGTCCGGCGGGGTCGAGGGTGTAATCACGGCCGTCAGTTCGCGTGGTGACAGTGCCGTCTGCAGCAGTGCTCTGAAACTGCTGAGTCATCGACTTGACCATGTCGTTGGCGTGATAGGTCACCTGCAGCGGTCCTGACCCACCTCCGCTGTTGGAATCGACCGCAGGAACGGTCAGCGTTCGCCCAAGTGGGTCATAGGCATACCCGTCATTGGTAATACGGTTGGCCGAGTCGTACGTGTTGGACTTCGAGGTCGCCATCGTCGTGGCCTGACAAGCGCCTGCTCCGTCGCCTGTCGTCGAGTCACCCTGCGCCGGACCGAACGTTGTCAGGCTGGTGCGTTCAGACGCCTGGCTGAAGCTGTATGCACGAGTGGTGCATGCACCCTCGCGGGTGTCTTCGACCGTGGTGAGTCGGCCGATCGAGTCGTAGCCGAAGTTCTGAGTCGAGGCTGCCGAACTGTAGCCGAGGACGCGGCCATCGACGTCGGTAGTGGCGGCGAATCCAACCAACTCGGTCGGCACGCCACCGACGTTGGTGGTGTAGCTGAGCGCGGTCGGAGCTCCCGACTCGTTGTAGCCATGGGTTGCCGTCATGCCGTTGGGATAGGCGACCTCGGCGATCTGGCCCCTCGCATCGCGCCTGATCGTCAAGATGTCGTTGGTGCCCGCGGGAAGGTCGAGGTCAACGCCGGTCAGCAGGTTTCGGTGTTCGCCGGTCGGCTGGTCATAGCTGTATTCATAAAGACTGCGACCATCGTTGAACGTGGCGACGGCACCACCGCTTGTGTAGGTGGTGACTGCCTCGAGGCCCGCTGCATCCTTCGATGTCCACTCGCGGCCCCAGGTGTCCGTGGTCGCGGAAATCGTGTTCGTGGCGTCGCCCATCGACGCCGGCATTCCGGTCGCCGGGTTGTAGATGACGGTGGTGTCGATAGTCTCGTTGGTCGCGCCCCCGCCAGTGACCTGGACTCGACTGCTGGTCGGGCGTCCGAGCTTGTCGTAGCCGGTCGCAGTGGTCCGGGTGACGGCCGCCGACGTCTCCACGACGATCGTCGGCTGCAGGTCGGCGTTGTAGTCGGAATGGTGTTTGACCGGGATCGGCTGACCGATAGGCTGCCCAGCGGGACCGGTCTTGCAAGGCAGGCCGTCCCACCCGGCACGGTTCGCGTGACCAGTGATGTCGCAGTCGGGGTCCGAGTGGTTCTTCGAGTAGTAGGAAAACACGGTCGCATGCGCGTCCGCCCCGGCGCCAGAGGCGGAGGTAGCGCCGCCCGGCTGACGGGTCTCGACTTGGCGGCCGTCGGTGTCGTAGCGGTCGAGGGCGGTCTCGCGCCAAGTGCCATCGGCGAGCTTGACCAGGGTCTTGGTCGGGGTGCCGGACTTCCAGCCGTTGCCGTCACCACTCACCAGCGGGGAGTACTCGGCGCGACTGACGTGCTCGTCAAAGACCTCGGTCATGTCCGGGTTGGTCGCGTAGCGGTGGGTCTGGACGACCATGTCGAAGGAGGTCTTGCCCTCAGGATAGGCGGGCTTGGCGCCGCCGCCGAGGGTGGGTTCTTCGTCGTCGTAGTCATTGAGAGTGGCGGAGCGGTAGGTTCCGGTCGTGCCGTCCTTCAGTGTCGCGGTCTGAACGGGGCCGTACTCGGCCTCTACGCGGGTGCCGGCCGTGTTGAACTCGGTGATCACCGAGGCATTCAAAGCAGCGGCCCGCTGTTCCTCCGCCACCGTGCTGGTGGCGAGGGCGGCGTGGCGCCCGGCACCGTCGAGGCTGCGGATGGTGTTGCCGTGTTCGTCGTACCAACTGGTGTCGACCAACCACACCGGGTCGCCCTCGACATTGGCGTGGACGGCGGTGTTGGTGGTCGTGCCAGCCGAGTCGGTGTACCAGAGCTGGGCGTGCTCGATCTCGGCGGCGGTCGGGTTCTTCCGGTCGGCGGGGACCTTGGTCGGGTCGAAGACCGCGAACGCCTTGACCGGGGCCACTTCCTGGCCCCAGCGGGCGATCGTGTCGGTGGTCATGTCGGTGAGGCCGGGGCGTGTCGGGGCGAGGTCGTAGGCGATGGACCAGGTTGCAATGCCACCGCTGGTGGTGTTCTCGTCCTGGGCACGCGTGACGGTGGCGAGTCGGCCGGTGGTGTCGTAGTGGAACTCCCACGGCTTCTGGCCCGGTGGGGTCATCTTCGCCAGTAGCGTCCGGGATGCGACGGTGGTCGTGTCGTAGGCGTAACTCGAGCACAGGGACGGAAGCGCACCGGCTGAATCGGGGTCGATGCCGCAGACCTTGGTGAGCAGACCATCCGTGTAGGTGTAGGTCGCCACCGTCTCGGTCGCGGTCGTGCCGTCAGGGTTGACGGTGAGCCGGTCGATCTTGGAGACCCGCCTTGCATCCCCGGTGCCGGTATAGGTGAGCTTCAGCCCGCGGCAGCCGGGCTCCTGGGTCTGCTCGGTGCAGGTCGTGGCCACACCTGGCGAGGTCTGGGCAATCCAGGTCGGATACTCGGCACCGCCGGCAGGGTCGAAGGTGAACTCAGCCTCCGGGTCTGCCGTGTCGCTCTCCTGGCTGGTCGACTCGGCCAGGACCCACTCCGCCTCCGTGGTGTCCCAGATCCAGTTCGTGACCGCCCCCTGCAGCCTGGTCAGCGTGATCGTGTCCGGATCGGCGGTTGGGTCGAGCACGAGCCGTGATCCGTCATCCACACCGGCAGGCTTGAACTCCAGTGGACTGGTCGGGGCGGTGACGTCGGCGTCCGGGTCGACGGGGGTGAACATCTGCGATGAACCACCGGCGGTGACCAGCACGATCGTACGGTCCAGGGAACGGTGGTCGACGATCTCGGCACCGGTGTCTCCGGCCGCGATCAGCGTCGTGGACCAGCCCGGCCCGAAGGCACCCGTGGTGCCGTTGATCAAGGTCGAGCCGTCCAGGGTGGCGTAGGTGCGTCCGACACCGGCGGCAGTGTCCACCGCATCCGGTTCGGTGATGGTCGCCTCGCCAGTGGTCAGCGCGACGGATGCGGGGCCGACCTCGGTGGTCGGGAAGTTCCCACCGAAGGCCGAGGGCACGAGCTGGACCGGCCGGGCGGACGAGCACACCGTGGATGGCGTTCCGGAGTAGGTGAAGCAGGTGCGCAGCTCGATGCGAGTCGGTGCCTTCAGCAGCGCATTCGGATCACCGGTCGTCGGGGCCGGTTGGGTGGACGCGTCCCAGACCAGGTTCGGGGTCGTCGAGGTCCCGGACGCCTCGGAGACCGTGCCCGACCATGCGGACCCGCTGGTCGTGGTCGCGCCCTCGACGTCCTTCCATGTGCTTTCGCCGGCATAGCGCCAGCCGAGCTCGGCACCGGTCGCGTTGGGAGGACCGGATGCCTTGACTGCGAAGACACCGGTGGAGCGGTCATCACTGTTCGGGGAGAGCAGCGAGGCGGCGCCGACTCCGAACGTGAAGGTCGCGGTCGTGCCGAGGTTGCCGGCCTTGTCTGTCGGTGTGACCTTGAGCGTGTGCGCGCCGTTGGTCGGCAACCAGGAGAGCGTGGCGTCGCCGCTGGTGTTCGCGGTCATGGTGGTGGCGGCGCCGTTGTCCTTGACCACCGAGAACGACTTCGTGTCCGTGGGGCCGTTGAACGTGAAGGTGTTCGACGCCGGCGCCTGGGTCGTCCAGGTCCCGTTGGTGAACCCGGATGCGGTGATCGTCGCGGCGGGCTTGGTCGTATCGACTGTGAACGTCTTCGATGCCGAGTAGCTCTTGGACCAATCCGTCCCGTCAGCGGCACGCGCCCGCACCGTATAGGCCGACCCATTGGTCAGTTTGCCCGTTGGGATCGTGGCGCAGACATTCGTGCCGGAGGAGACTGCGTTGGCCACTGCTGCGGTCCATGTCCATATCGCGGTCCCGGACGCGGTCGAGCCGGCGTAGACCTCCAACGAGCCACGCAGCTTCGCCCCGGCATCGGGATCGGAGACCGTGAAGCAGACCTTCGGGGTCAACGTGGTGACGTACGGTGCCGTGCCCGGCGACGCCACCGGAGTGCTAGTGGTGCCGGGGTAGGAGTTGTAGGTGACCACCAGCTTCGGGTGCAGGCTGGTGCTGGTGGTGTAGTTCGCCGACCGGTAGCGGCGCCAGGTGTTGCTCGAGGTCTCGTCGACCGCCTTGATCCGCAGCCCGTAGTTCGGGAACCCGTCGTGCCACCCGGTGACCATGTCGGTCAGGTCCCAGGTCGCGTCTCCTGCCGGACAGGTCGAGTTAGCGCCGTAGGCAGTGCTGAGATCGGCGTACTTCTCGGCCCCCACGTTGGGCTGGTTGCTCCAGGTCAGGTCAGGTAGCGTCCAGTCACTGAGTACACGGCTGACCCGGATCGCAGAGCCCGTACAGGTCTCGGACTGCCAGTTCCGCAACGTGAGCTTCGCCGACAGGACGTGGCGGCCCTCCCACAACGCGTCACCGTCGTTGAACCTCATGAACGTACGCGCCTTGTGGGCGCCACCGTCATAGGTGCCGGCCCGCAGCTCTTGCGAGGAGGTCTGGCCGGACTGGTAGTCGGGGTACTGGACCCAGGTGTCGGCGTTCGGGTCGACCGTGAACGACGGGTCCACCGTCACCGGCCCGGCAGCCGCCGTTGCAAGCACGTCGGCCGGGATCGTCAGAGCGACCCGGGAGACCGCGCGCGACTTCACTGTCGCCTTTGAGGACGGCTTGGTGACCTTGACCTTGGCCTGGTGAACGTGGGCCTTGCCATCGTCGACCGGCTCTCCACCGGCCCCGATCTTCCGCTTCGGCGCCTTCTTGTTGTGGACCTTCAGCGCCTTCGTCGCCGGATCGAACTCATCCGGGCCCGGCGTGGTGGCATCCCACATCACCGGGGAGGGGGCAATCGCCAAGTTCTTCGCCCTTTTGCCCTCCCCGGCGGTGATCCGCAGACCGCCCTGGTCGGTCTCAACCACCCGAGCCGCATCAGTCTTCCCGTCCTTCTCGGCGGTCATATCGGTGACCGTCAGGCCCAGGTCCAGATCTGTCGCGGCGCTCGCAGTTTCGGCGTCGTCCTGGTGGATCACCCACCAGTGCTCGAAGCCCGTGCCCGACGCGCGCACCACCAGGTCAACCCGCATCGTTCCGTCCACGATCACATTCGCGTACACAGCGGTGTCCTCGGTGACGACGGGCTGACCGAACTCCACCGGCGCACCAGTACCGATCCCGTCCTCGAGGTCGTCCAGGCCGAAGCGGAGCTCGTGGCCACCGATGTTGAGCGAGGCAAACCACTCCGTACCGCCATCGGTGAGGGTCATGTCCTGCAGCACCGTGTGCGCCGGCTTCCAACCAACGGGCTTCGCTACCAGAGTCGGGTCGATCAGGTTCCAACCCTCGACGCCGTCCGCTCCGACCGGACCGTCTTGGACCTGCTCGGGCTCCGACGCCGTCTCCGAGGACCAGGTGCCATCGGGGTGGGCGAAGACACGCGTCGAATCGGTGCGCTTCGAGACGTCCTCTACAGCCACACCAGAGGTCTGCGCCGCCACCGCAGCGGACACGGCATCCGGGCGTCCCGGCCGATCATCGAGATCACCCGATCCCAGATCAGCGTCATCGACGGACCGGACAGACACCGCGGCCGCCGGCATTGTTGGAACCCATAGGCCGAGCACTGTCACAGCGACCGACAGCACACCGACCAAAGCGGCCAGCACCCCGGGACGGACGTGGCGTGGACCGACGAAGGCGAGGTCGACGCGCAGGGCAGACCAACGACTCGACAGTCTCCGGTGGGCAGCCGCGACTACATGAGGGCAGGGGAGGTTCAACGAGACTCCTGGCAAAGAATCGGACAGCTAGTAACGCGTCTCCGATCCCGAGCCGGCGAGCAAGACAGAAGTTAGCCCCCGGGGGCATGTCGCCGCAGAGGTTCAGGCCTCTGTTAACCAGTTGTACATCAAGCGCGGGGTCGACCGGCGAGTAGGCCGGTGAGTCCGGGGCCGACGTAGGCCAGGGCCGATACAAATCCGAGCCCACGTAATCCGGACCCACGCAATCCGGGCCGATGTACCGCTCCTCGAATGGGAACCGCGGTACAGACGACCGCCGGCATGGAGGCACTCATCCCGGGCGGTCGAACTCACGGCCTGGGTAGTAATTATTTACTGATACCATGATGAGCATGCGCGTTGGCCGACCTTCAAAGGGCTCCCTCGGTGTCTCCGGGATCGGCCAGGCGGTGATCGATCACCGACGGGCAGCCGGGATCAGCCGCGCCACGCTCGCCGCGAACGCAGGGCTCTCGTCCAACACGCTGATGAAGGTCGAGCAAGGGCAGACGCGGGATCCAGGCGTGTTGAAGGTCGCTGCGCTCTGTCGTGCGTTGTCCGTCTCGATCGACGCCTTGATGCGGGACGCCGAACGCAATCAACTACCTCAGGAGATACCCGGAATGACTCACGGAATCGTCTCGGTCGGATACGAAGGGCGAACGATCGACGAGTTCGTCGCCGAACTGGCGCACGCCGGGGTCCAGACGGTGGTCGACGTTCGGCTCAACGCGATCAGCCGAAAGGCCGGCTTCTCGAAGACTCGACTGCGTGAGGCTCTGGTGACTGCGGGCATCACTTACCGCCACATGCGCAGCCTCGGGAACGCAAAAGACAACCGTTTGCCGTTCCGGGAGGGCCGAGTCGATGAGGGACAGCGCGTCTTCCGGGAAGCCCTGAAGTCGCCCGAGGCTGAATCCTCACTCGAAGAACTCTCGACGTTGGTGCGCGACCAGGTCGTTGCGGTGCTCTGTTTCGAGACCGATGTCGAGAAGTGTCACCGCAAGGTGATCATCGATGAAGTGGTTGGTGCGACGGACGTGCCCGTCGCCGCGCTTCCTGTCTAGGACAACCTTTCCGGGCACGGCGTGTCCGGAACTACCTGTCTAGGAGTCCTTCTTCGGGTAGTAGGCACCGAGGATGCTGAATGTCTGTGGGCGTTTGGCTTGGTTGCCGACGTAGAACGCGACGTCGTTCTCGGGGGCGCAGATCTCGTCGAAGAAGCGCGTCCGGATCGCTGCTTGGACTTCGGCCTCTGATCGGTTTCGCAGATTGCGTTGTAGGGCGACGAACTCCCAGTCGATGATCGACTGCTCGTGGGTCCCGCACTTCGGGTCAGCGCATCGCCATTTGTAGTAGCCCTTGAAACGTGGTGCCTCAAGCGCCGTCTTGTCGTGGGGATCGTCGAAGACGTCGAGTTCGAGTTGGTTGACGTAGGCGTCGATCTTCGCCAGCTCGTCCTTGCTCCAACCGGGGTGTCGTTCCAAGCGGAAGCCGAGGATCTCGGTTGGCCGTACCAACGAAAGTGATTGGGCTCTGGCGTCGGCAGCCGCGTCTGCACGGATGCGGCACATCGAGGTGTCGATGATCGGCTCGAGAAGTTGTTGCCGCTGCTTCCATGGTGGGAGCTGCTTCTCGATGCGAAGAGTCGCCATGTTGGGACGCCAAGACTCAAGCCGAGCCTCGCCAGCAGGCTGACACTCGACCGTGACGACGTCGTACTTCTTGAACTTCGCCGTCGCCGACGGTAGGTGTCGGAAGTTGATGGGATATAGCCGGATCCACCCGGTCACGCCAAGGTCGCCGAGCAAGACGCCAGCCACACAGACGGTCTCGCCGTGGGCGGCCGAGGGGTTAGGAGCGGCCTTCACGGTGATTAACACACGGTGTCTCGCCGGACCGGTCGGCTTCGTAGTCGGATGGTTGAAGGTATCGCCGAAAAGCGTCTCCATCGCCTGCTCCGTCTCGCACGCTCCATCTGCCCACAATCGAAGGTAGTCGGTTCCATCGATCCTTATCGTCGATTTGCTCTCACTGACCTCAGGCGGACGACCTGGACCAGAACCCGGCGACCAGGTCGGTCTGCACGGCGCCCAGCCCGCGATCAGGGAAGCCAGGCGAGTCAACGGTGCGTCAATCAGGGCCGGCCCCGGGTGAGCTCAAGGGCATCCAGAAAGACTTCTGGGGAGCACCAGAGTGAGCTTCACTGTCTGCCATGTCTGATCGGTGACTGTCGACGGCCAATGACCGATGCCAAAATCGATCCTGACCAGCCCCTACACACCTTCCGAAACCGTCGGCACCCATGCGACCGTCGTCAGCACAGGCGAACGGTGGTCAACAACCCACCTCGACCGCGGGCAGGGTGAAGGTGCCGTGGGTGATCCGACCGACCATCGAGTGCGCCGTGACGAGGCTGTTGACCGTGCTCTGGTATCGCACGTCTTCGACAATCTGACCCAGCGCGATCCGCACGATGAACTCGTCGAGCAGCACCTGCATCGCGTCCGGTGAGTCAACGATCCAGTCGATGACCTCTTGGGCTTCCTGTACCGAGATGCTCTCCTGGACCTTCCGAAGCAGTTCGGCCGTGGTCATCGGCCGCCGCGACAGGCCTTCTGTTTGGGCTGATAGCGGCGCGCGGCGCGGCTTGGGCGTCGTCCGACGCGCATGCGCACGGTTGCGGCACTGCGGACTGCAATACAGTCGCGGACGGCCTCGGCCGCCCTTACGCGGGAACTCCCGACCGCATGCCACGCAGGTCTTGGTCTTTCGCGTCTGACTCACGTCCAGCAGGTGCACCCCACACTCCGCTCAGTGGCGAAATTCCTCGATCTGCCAACCGTGTGAAAAGGATGAGCGGGCATATAGCGAACGAGTACTTCGCCGATCGACACCAGTGGCTACATGGGTTCGAGGCATTCACAGCGCTTCTAAATCACGGCAGGAACCCCCTGCTGTTGGGGGGTGGAGAGCGTAGTCACCCTTCAGCAAGCGGGACTGGCAATGGAGGAGTCCCCTCATCCCAGGACGAGGTTGTCGACGGCGCTGAGCGTCGCGGGCCTGGACGATCATCGTGGTTTCCGCGGGATGGGGGCCGCCGACCATCTTGGGCAGTTGGCCAGAAGAAGGCTGTTGGCAGCGATCTGCCACAGCCACTTTTCCGATGACTTCAGGGGAGCATGCGTCTGACCTGCAAGGACGCAGCTTGCTCCCCCATTCACTTCCTCGCGAGTTCTGCCTGGAGGTAAGCACTTGGGTAGCCGCCACTGTCGATCATTGGACACGTGAAACAGTCGCAGCCACGGCGGCCTGGTGTGGGAGCGTGCGACGGCGTTGCCGTCGGCGCTGATCCGGACTTCCCGGAGAGCACGGCTCCGGTGACTCACCGGAACCGCATCTAGCACCCAGGGCGTCCGGCCAGGCATCCCAAGCCGACAGCCTACGCTGCGTCATCGCCTTCGTCGTCTGCAGCGGTGTCGATCGCATCGAGGATCGCCTCCTCCACCTCGTCCGCCACGACAGCTAAGTAGGTGGCATCGGGCTGATCTGCCCGCAGGGTGCTCTGCAAATAGCCAGTCGGGGTTCGATCGATGGTCTTCTCAGGCTCGATGTAGTGCCCCTCGGTGACGATGGCAGAGGTGTGTCCGAGGAAGGCGGCAGCGGCGTCCTTGCCCATCGATCGTGCGACGACCGTGGCGACCGTACGGCGATACCACCGTGGGCTGATCCCGCTGTCCTCGAGGCCCGCTAGGACCAGAAACTCACGAAATGTCCGACGCACGTTGTGGGGGCTGAGCGGCTTGCCGGCGCGGTTCACGAAGACGGTCCGGGTGTCGTGGCGGCGCATGCCCTTCAGCCGGCGGCGCAGTACGACGGCTGCGAACTCGGGCACCGGGACGTGGCGAGCCGAGGCATGGGTCTTGGGGTGTGGCTGGCGGATGGTGCCCTTGCCCCGGCGTTGAACGACGGTTCCGCAGACGTGGATGACCATGCCGTTCTTGCCGTCGATGACGTCGCATGGGCGGATGGCGAGCACTTCGCCCGGCCGCATCCCGGTGCCGGCGAGGATCTCGATGATGTCTCGGACCTGACCGTCCGGCTTGGGACCAGGCACACCGTTGTCGGTACGCCAGCTCGCCGCGGCCGCTCGGATGGCTGCGATCTGCTCGAGGGTGAGCGCCTGCGGTGCGCCTTTCGGGCGGACCAGTGGCGATGTGCCCTCCACGGGATTGCGGGAGATGGCGTCATGTCGCAGCGCGTAGCCGAAGAGCAGGTTCAGGATCGTGCGGCATTTGCTCGCCTGTGAGTAGGAGACGGCGTGTTGGGCCTTGAGAAACCACTCCACTCGACCGGTGGTGATCTCGGCGAGGTTGAAGTTCTCGAACGCTGGTCGGACGTGGAGCCGGAGCATGTCCTGATACACCTCGCGGGTGCCATCCGTCAGGTCTCGGACGTCTAGGTCGGCGAGCCAGAGATCCGCCAGCGTTGTGAAGCTGCTGGTGCGGCTGAGCTGGCCGTGGCGGTCCATGCCGTCGCGCTCGGCGATCCGCTCCTTGAGCAGGACCTTGGCCGCGGAGGACGAGCTTCCAGTGGCAGTCGCTTGGCGTAGCTTGCCGTCCTGGTCGCGTACCCAGGTGTTGGCCACGTGCTTGCGCCCGCGCATCGACATCCAGATCTCGCCATGCTGGCCGATCGGGGTCCGGGGTCGCCCGCCACTCATGCCGGCTCCCTCCCGCCATGTTCGGGGGCCGGGTGCCGTTTGGCATCGGCGGCTTCCAGCCGCGCCAGCCATGCGTCGACCTCCGTGAGCCGGAAGCGGAGCTCACGACCGACTCGGAAGCCGCGTGGTCCGCGTCCCTGGCTGCGCAGGTCGTACATGGTCTGCACGGGCACGTGGAGATGTGCCGCGAGCTCGGAGAGCGAGAGCACGGCCGAGAGGACGGCCTGCTCGTCGTCGTTGTGGATGAGACTCAGGTGTGTGCTGCTGGTGTCCATGCACTCCAGGTGCACGAGCGCCACCGAGCGCGGACCAGAAGGTCCGAGCGAACCCCGCATCGAACGCGGAGTGTTGAGTTTCTGTTGAGTCGGCACGGTTTCCCCGTCAGATCGGGATACCGAACGTGCCGCTGATCAGTAAATCTTGGTGGAGCTGAGGGGATTCGAACCCCTGGCCTTCTCATTGCGAACGAGACGCGCTACCAACTGCGCCACAGCCCCAAGCGATGAGAAACGTTAGCATCTCGTCGCGGGTGTTACCCAATCAGTATGGCCTCAGGAGCCCGTGGCGCGACCGCGGGCAGCCTCGGCGGCCTCGGCCGCTGCACGCTCGGCCTCCTCGGCCTGGCGGACCAGCTCGGAGTCGGCTGCGTTGCGACCCGAGCTCCACACGCCAGTGGCGTCCAGATCGATGGTGCGGACTGTGCGGCGCGGCGCGGCCTCCTTGGAGACGTACGTCGGCAGCGGTGTCTCCACCGGCTTCCAGGATCCCGCGGGGAGGTGCTCGCCAGTGTCGTCGTGCTCGACGACGGCGACCAGATCGCCGGTGTCCTGGTCGATGTCGAAGGTGACCCGGGGCGGGGCGACCGGCTCGGGCTCGGGGAGGTCCTCGGGGAACGGGATCCGCGCCCAGACCTCACGCTGATGGCGCACGCTGAGCCGGCAGGTGACGAGCCAGGCGACGACCAGCGCGCCCGGGATCGCGATCCACACGGGCCCGAAGACACCGAAGCCGGCGAGCGCGCCGACCACGGCGAGACCGAGGACGAGCACACCGAGCACGATGCTGCGGCGCTTGGCCGCGGCGCTAGCCGCGCGGCGGCGTACGGCCATCGGGACGGGTCGCGGAGCACGCCCTTGATCGGGCTCAGCCGGGATCGCCTCAGCCTCAGCCTCCGCCTCCGGCTTCTTCGGCGACTTCTCGGTCACCAGATCGGTGGAGTCCTTGCCGGTGGCTTCTCGCCGTGCGAGGATCCGGCGGGACTTGGAGATGGCGGCGCTGGCCCGGCTCTTGGTCCCGTCCTCGGCCGTCGCTGTCTGTTCGAGCATCTTGGGCACCAAGTACACCGCCCACGCCACGGCGAGGGCGACGAAGATGAGTGCGCTCGGGTCCACGTTAAGAAGCGTAGGAGCCATTACCAGCCCGTAGGCGGACGTGCAGTGGTGTGTCGCGTGTGACTTGTGTGATTTCAGAAGGACACGCCGAGTCAATGCCTCATTCAGGTGACAAACCGAGCCTGGCCAGCATTCCTTGGTGACATTCTTCAACCGTTATCGCGAAGATACGGTGATCTCGCCAGGCACCGTCGATATGCAGAAATCGGGGCGCATATCCGATCTCGTTGATGCCCAGTTTCTCCACGACGCGGAGCGAGTTGGAGTTCTCCGGGCGGATGCAGATCTCGATCCGATGCAGCCGCGCGGCGGTGAAACAGTGGTCGATGACCAGCGCCACCGCCAGCGGCATCACGCCGCGTCCGGCGAAGCGCTGGTCGATCCAGTAGCCGATCGAGGCGAACTGTGCGGAGCCGCGCACGATGTTGTTGACCGTGACCTGACCAGCGAAAACACCGTCGACATCGATCGCGAACGGATAGGTCACGCCACGCTTGGCCTGACGCCTAAGACGACGTACGAGGCTCGCGAACGTCGTGGGCCGCGCGCTGGATCCCGGTGGGACGGTCGCGTCCCACTGGTGCAGCCAGGCCGCCGAGCGGCGGCGCGCCTCGGTCCATGCCTTGGCGTCGGTGCGGTCGAGCGGGCGTAGAGTCACCGCGCCGTGAGAGAGGACGGCGGGCCAGCCGGGATCGGTCACTGATGGTCGCTTCCTACACTCTGCTCCACGGCGTGGGGCAGCACCGGACGAAGGATCTCGATCGCATCCTTCACGCCGCCCCGGGACCCGGGAAGGTTCACCACCACACACGCTCCGATCTGACCGGCCAGACCGCGGGACAGTAGCGCCGTCGGGATCCCCTTGGCCACTCCGGCCGCGCGGATGCCCTCGGCGATGCCGGGGATCTCACGATCGAGCAGCGGGCGGGTGACCTCGGGGGTGCGGTCGGTGGGGGTCAGCCCCGTGCCGCCGGTGGTCAGGACGACCCGCGCTCCCTCCTCGGCCGCCCGGGCGATGGCCTCGCCGACCGGGTCTCCGTCGCGTACGACCTCGGGAGGGCCGACCACGAAACCGAGCTCTTTTAGAAAGGCGACCAGGAGGGGTCCGGTGGTGTCCTCATAGACGCCTGCCGAGGCGCGGTTGGAGGCGACGACGACGGTCGCTTTGAGGCTCATCGCTGGCTCTGCCCGATTTCCCAGGTGCCCGACTTTCCGCCGGTCTTTTTCTCGACCCGGATATCGGTGATGACCGCCCCCTTGTCGACGGCCTTGATCATGTCCACGACGGTGAGTCCGGCGACCGCGACCGCGGTCAGCGCCTCCATCTCGACACCGGTGCGGTCGGTGGTCTTCACGGTCGCGGTGATCTCGACAGCGTCATCGGCGACGCTCAGCTCGACCTTGACGCCCGAGACCGCCAGCGGGTGGCACAGCGGGATCAGATCGGGGGTCTTCTTGGCGCCCATGATCCCCGCGATGCGGGCGACAGCAAGCGCGTCCCCCTTGGGTACGCCCTCGCCGCGAAGCAGCTCGACGACCTCGGGTGCGACCAGCACCCGCCCGGACGCGGTCGCGGTACGAGCCGTGACCGCCTTCTCGGAGACGTCGACCATCCGGGCCGCGCCGGTCTCATCGACGTGGGTCAACCTGTCAGCCATCAGAACTCCACGTCCAGCTCGATCACGTCCACCTCGGCGTCCTTGTCCAGCGAGGTCGTCTCCGGCGGAATGACGATCAGACAGTTGGCGCCGGCGAGGTCCCCGATCAGGTGGGACCCGGGCCCGCCGATCGGCGAGACACCGGCACGGGAGCCGTCGTACCAGCCGCGGAGGTACTGCTCCTTGCCCTTCGGGGAGCGCACCGCGTGGGTCAGGGCGGCGCGGCGTACGGGCCTGGCCTCGGGGGTCATGCCCATCAGCCGGCGCAGCGCCGGGAGCACGAAGAGCTCGAAGGAGACGAACGAGGAGACCGGGTTGCCGGGGAGGCACAGGACCGGCACCCGCTCCTCGCCGATCCGGCCGAAGCCCTGCGGCTTGCCCGGCTGCATGCTCACCGGGCCGAACCAGACCCCCTCCGGCGTCAGCGCCTCCTTGACCACGTCGTAGTCGCCCATCGAGACGCCGCCGGAGGTCACCACCAGGTCGGCACGGACGAGCTGGTCGGAGAGCGCGGTCATGAACGCCCGCGGCTCGTCGGGCACGATCCCGACACGGTAGGCGATCGCGCCGGCACGGCGAGCGGCGGCGGCCAGCAGGAAGGAGTTGCCGTCGTAGATCGAGTCGTGGCCCAGGGTCTCGCCGGGCTCGCGCAGCTCGGTGCCGGTCGAGAGCACCACGACCCGGGGGCGCGGGCGCACCGCCACCTGCGCGCGGCCCACGGAGGCGATCAGGCCCAGATGGCGAGGGCCGAGCACCGTGCCCGCGGGGATGAGCAGATCGCCCTTGGCGACATCCTCCCCCGCGTAGCGGACGTGCTGAGCCTCCTCCGGCGTCTGCCGGATCTCGACCTCGGCGACGCCTCGGTCGGTCCACTCGTACGGCACGACCGTGTCGGCACCCGTCGGCAGCGGAGCGCCCGTCATGATCTTCGCCGCCGCGGCCGGCGGGAGCGCCAGCAGCGAGGCCTGCCCGGCACCGATCTCACCGAGCACCGGCAACCGCGCCGGAGCCTCGGCCGAAGCGGTCGCGACATCGGCGTAGCGGACCGCGTAGCCGTCCATCGAGGAGTTGTCGAAGCCCGGGAGGGCCACCTCGGCATGGATGTCCTCCGCCACCGCCAGCCCGAGGCAGTCCATCAAGGGCTGCGGGTAGGCCGGCATCGGCTCGAGGTCGTCGAGAATGCGCTGGCGATATTCGTGGGGTGTCACCCCGGAAACACTAGTCGCCCGCAGCGCCGTTCTGCGTGGTCGCCTGCGCTCGGCGGGCACGGAAGTCTCGAACGTACGGCAGCAGACCACAGGCGAGGAGGAAGACGGCTCCGAAGATCGGGGTGACGGTGCCCTGGACCGGAGTCAGACTCAAGCCCTTGGGCACCGTCTCGGGGTAGTCGCTGGTCGGTAGCTCTCGCCCGTCGATCCGGACCTCGATGATCCGACCGCGCCAGAGGGTCGCGGCGACCGGCATGCCGTAGGTCAGTCCCTCGATGTCCTCGCGGTCGAACTTCTCGACGGCACGGACGAAACCGGGGCTACCGTCCGGATCCAGCCTGGTGTCGCGGAGGTCGATCGAGTACCAGCTGCGGCCGCGATATCCCTCGTGATACTCGGAGCCGACGAACTCGAACTCGCCTTTCCACGTGCACGCGGCCGGCTTCGTCGGCTGGCTGTCACACGCCGGAGCCGAACGCAACGACTCCATCTCGGCTGCGGCCTCGCCATCGGGATCACCCGGGACAAAGGCCCCCACCGCGGTGATCACCACAGCGAGCAGGCCCATGACGATCAACGCCACGAGTCGTACGCTCTTCACGCCGGAAAGATCGCACAGGGCCGGGTCGCCCCGCAGAGCAACCCGACGCTTGTGGATCAGCCGTTGGTCAGTCGGACAGGACGGTGGCGGGCGCGACGCGTTCGGCGTCGGCGCCGTCGAGCGAGACCGCCCCGACGACCTGGACGCCCTTGCCGAAGGTCCAGTCGCCGTTGACGGTGAGCGAGGCCGCCTTGCGCAGCGACGGAGCGCCCTCAGGGAAGCGCTCGTCGAAGTTCGCGACGTACTTGTAGTAGTCGCCGTCCAGGTCGATGAACGGCACCACGTCGGCGACCTGGTCGAGCACGAAGTTGTCGCCGATGTCGTAGACGTCGGAGCGGAGGACCAGGAGGTCGTTGGTCGTCTTGACCGGGACGAACCGGTCGCGACCGACCTCGATCAGCTGCGAGCCCTCGAAGACCTCGATCGCGGCGCCCATGGCGGTCTCGATCTGGACGACCTTAGGGGTCTTCGGGTCGGCGGGATCGACGGTCTTCTCGTTGCGGATCAGCGGCAGGCCGAGGATGCCGTCGCGCTCGGAGAGGACCTTCTTGAGCGCCTTCAGGTCGAACCAGATGTTGTTGGTCGAGCAGTACTTGTGGCGGTTGAGGTCCTGCAGCGCCACCTTGTCCTCGTCCAGCGTCTGCGCGGTCTCACGCAGGATCAGGCGGCCGTCGGACTTGCGGCGCGCGAAGTGACCGCCCTTGCGGTCGCTCGGCGTGCGGCGTACGGCCTCGATGGCGAAGGGGGCACCGGACTTGGCGAACCAGCCGGCGACCTTCTCGTCGGGGACGGCGCCGAGGTTGTCGGAGTTGGAGACGAAGACGCGCTCGTAGCCCTGCTCGATGAGCAGGTCGAGGAGCCCGGTGTCGAGCAGGGCGGTGTAGATGTCGCCGTGGCCCGGCGGGCACCACTCGAGCTCGGGGTCCTTGGGCCACTCGACCGGGGTCAGATTGTCGACGAGCAGGCGCGGCTCACGGTTCTGCAGGAACTCCAGCGGCAGGCCCTCGACCGGCAGGTCCTGGTAGCGCTCGAGCGCGGCCAGGCTGTCCTCGGAGGTGCGGAAGGAGTTCATCAGCAGCAGCGGGAGACGTACGTCGTACTTCTCGCGCATGTGCAGGATCTGGCGGGCGATCACGTCCAGGAAGCTCAGACCCTTGCGCACGCACAGCAGCGACTTGGCACGGTCCATGCCCATCGAGGTGCCGAGGCCGCCGTTGAGCTTGATCACCGCGGTGGTCGAGATGGCGGCGTGCGCCTCCTCGTCGGTGACCACGGCGTCGCTGATCGACGGGATGTCGACCGGCTCGATGGTCTCCTCCGGGATCATCCCGGTCTCACCGTGCTCGAGCTGGCGGTAGTAATGTGCGAATGTCTGCACCGCGACGTCGTCCACGCCGGCATCGCGCATCTTCGCCATTGCCTTGGCCAAACCTGGGCTACCCATAGAGGAAAGCCTAGGCTGTCGTTGTGTCGGGTTCACACACCCCTCCGGGTTCTGATAGTCCAGCCCCCGCTGACTTCGTGGGGCGCAAGACTGCCTTACGCGACCAGTTGCTGACTAGCCGGGGGCGCATCGGGCTCCCTCGGTTGGGTTCGCTCGCGCGCGCCCTGTCGCAGGTGGTCACTGATATTCCAGACGTACGCAGCGCCGGAACGGTTGCGCTCTACGTCTCGATAGGCACCGAACCGGGCACCGGACCTCTGATCGACGAGCTGGACGCGGCCGGCAAACGCATCCTGCTGCCCTGTCTGCTGCCGGACAACGATTTGGACTGGGCCGCGTACGACGGAGAGCTGGTACGGGCGCCTCGGGGGCTGCTGGAGCCCGGCGGGGAGCGGTTGGGCGTCTCCGCGATCGCCGGCGCTGACGTCGTTCTCGTCCCCGGCCTGGCCGTCGACTCGCGTGGGCGTCGGATGGGGCGTGGCGGCGGATCCTACGACCGTGTGCTGTCTCGGGTGCCGGCCGGAACCTTCACCTGCGCACTTCTCTATCCATGGGAGATCGGCGTCTCGGTGCCGGTCGAGGCGCACGACCGGGCGGTCGGAGCTGCGGCGAGCGCGGAGGGAATGCAGCGCTTCTCCTAGGCGTTCGCTAATATTGGCAGTCGCGCCCGTCGAGTGCCAGATTCTGTTCTAGGAGAAACGTGCCCACCTATCAGTACGCCTGCACCGAGTGCGGCCACGCCTTCGACCAGTTCCAGAGCTTCAGCGACGCCTCGCTGACCGAGTGCCCCGAGTGCGGCGGCAAGCTGCGCAAGGTCTTCAGCGCCGCCGGCGTCGTCTTCAAGGGCTCGGGCTTCTACCGCACCGACTCCCGCTCCGGGTCCTCCTCGTCGACGTCCTCCACGTCCTCGACGACGTCGTCCTCGAGCACCTCCTCCCCGGCGCAGGCCGCCTCCAGCTCCTCGGACTGAGACCCACCCGCGGCGTCGGGTTATCCACAAGGTCATCCACAACCTGATCTGGGCTGTGGATAGCGAGATGCGGGAATCGCGCGGGCGACTTAGCGTGCCCGCATGTTCACTCGAATCACGTCCTTCTCCCGCCGCGTACGCCGCGGAGTCCTCGCCCATCGACGCCTGCTGGCGTTCCTGCTGACCGCATCGGCGGTCGCGATCGGGTTCTCGGCCACCCGGCCGGACCCACCCGACACCTCGACGATGGCGGTCGCCTCCCGAGATCTGCCGGTCGGCACGGTCCTCACCGCCGCCGACCTCACCGACGTCTCGACCGACCCCGCCAACATCCCTGCCGACCTCGCCGAAGCGCCGCTCGGAGAGCGCCTCGCAGCGCCCTTGCGGCGTGGCGAGCCCGTCACCGACGTACGTCTCGTCGGTCCGAAGCTGACCGAGGGACACCCCGACCTGGTGGCCGTCCCGGTCCGGCTCCCCGACGCCGAGATGGCCGGGCTGCTCCACGTCGGCGACACCGTCGACCTCTACGCCACCGACCCCGCCACCGCCGAGACCGCCCTGGTCACCACCGACACGCTGATCCTCAGCCTCCCTCAAGCCGCGGAGCCGAGCCGCGATGATTCCATGGCACAAGGAAAGACCGACGGGTTTGGCGTCACGAACACTTCGGCCGGGCGTCTGGTCATCGTCGGAGTCGCCGAGGACAGCGTCGAGGACGTCACATCAGCAGGGGTGGGTGGCTACCTCACCTTCGCGTACTGACGGCCAACGCACGCCACATCCGGGGTCTCCTTCACCTCACACAATGAGCAACAGGAGAAAGCAACACATGAACGGTTTCAAGAAGTTCCTGCTCCAGGGCGACCTGATCAAACTAGCGGTCGCGTTCATCATGGGTGCCGCGTTCGCCTCGGTGGTGACCGCGACGGTCGACGTGATCATGGACCTGATCGGCAAGGTCGGCGGCACGCCCGACTTCTCGAACTACGAGCCGGGCGGCGTCAGCCTCGGCGCATGGCTGACCGCGGTTATCGCCTTCCTCATCATGGCCGCGGTGGTCTACTTCATGATCGTCAAGCCCTACACCGCCGCCAAGGAGCGCTTCTTCCCGGAACCCGAGCCGGGCGAGACCGAGATCGACATCCTCAAGCAGATCCGCGACCGCCTCAGCGCCGCCCGCTGACCCGTTCGCACCCAGGTGCCGTCTCACCCACCGTGGTGAGGCGGCACCTGCGATTTCAGCCATCGATCCGACGCCGACTCCTCCGACTCCGCCGACGAGTCCCGCTCGTCGCTGGTCGTCTCGGGAAGTACGTCACCGAAGATCCGCGCCAGCCTCTGCTTGCGCTTCCACTCCGGCTCCTCCGGCTCCGCCGGTTCGTCCGGCGCTTCCGGTTCGGACGAGGTGTCCTCAGCCATCAGCACAGACCCGCACGCTCGCGCTCAGCCTTAGCCTGCTCGGCGATCGCGGCGAGCTCCTCCTCGGTCGCTCCACTGCTGGCATTGCCCGACGCGTCGCCCGAGGAGTCACCCGAGGACGCATCGTCGGAGGGCTCCGAACCAGCGGTCTCGCCGTCGGTGCCTTCGCCGGAGCCTTCGGGCTTCTTCTTGTCCTTATCGCCCGCGGCCTGCCCCGCATCAAGCGAGCCCGCCGCGATCTTCTTGGTCAACGGCTTGTCGTTCGCGATGGCCCGCCAGACGTTCTTGGCCTTCTCGTCATCGAGGACGACTCGGTTCTCGTTCTGGGGGTCCGTCGCCACGGGGATGGTGAGGAACTTGATGTTCTCCATCCCAATGCTCTGGAAGCCAGCACCGATCTTGGCCATCGTGTCGAGGTTGTCCTTGAGGCCTTCGTCCATCGTCAGGCCCTTGGTCGCGGCGTTCAGGAAGCCGAGTACCTTCGTCGGGCTCGACAAGGTGTCACCAGAGAGCAGCTTCGCCGCCATCGAGCCGATGAACGCCTGCTGGCGCTTCGCCCGCAACAAGTCGCTTCCGTCACCGAAGACGTGGCGCATGCGGACGTACTGAAGCGCTTCCTTGCCGTTCAGCGTCGAGGGGCCGGCCTTGAACTTGGCGCCTGTGTAGCTGTCCTCCACAGCCTCCGGAAGACACACGTCGACGCCGTCGATGGCGTCGACCATCCCCTTAAAGCTTCCGAAGTCGACCACGACGAGATGATTGATGGTGATGTCGCACTTCTCACCGCACATCTCAGAAGCCACTGACTCCACCTGTTCAACGGTGCAGGTCGGACCTCCGGTCTCGTACGCAGCGTTCCACTGCACATAGTCCGCTGGGGCGGTCTTCCCGTCCTCCGTCTTGCACGAAGGCCGGTTGACCATCGTGTCGCGCGGGATGGAGACGCCGTAGGCGAACTTACGGTTCGCCGAAAGGTGCAACAGGATGGTGGTGTCCGAGCCGCCACCGCTCTCGCCGTCCAGGCCACACCCCTTGCAGTCGCGGCTGTCCGAACCCATCACGAGGATGTTGATCGGTTCCTTCGGGCCGACGTCAGCAGCCGCCTCGCCGAGGCTGACGGTGCTGATGTTCGACCGCAGGCTGCGGTAGGTGTAGACGGTGAACAGGCCGACGAGCAGCGCCAGCACGAGCAGGGTCGAGCTGAGCACCTGCCACACGCTGACCCGCGGCTTGTCGCGCTCCTCGCGCTCGTCGTCCGGGTAGGGGGCGTACGGCTCCTGGTAGCCACCCTCGGGCGGGTAGTCGTCGTAGGACTCGTCGTCATAGCCCGATGCGTACGCAGCGCCCCGGCGCCCCGGGGCGGGATAGGCCTCGTGGCGGGCCTCGTGCAGCTCATCGCGCGAGGACGTACGCCCTCGGGGCCGGTCGGCCGGGTCAGGCCGGGGCGCGACAGCGGTCGCGCCAGGGTCGTTCCAGTCGAACTCGCGCGCGGCCGGCGGGGCGAGCTGCTGGTCGGGGACCTGGGGGGTGGGAGGGGCGGGGTGAGGATCCTGGCGATACCACTCCGGCGCCGGCGCGATCGCGGTCTCCTCGACGGAGGGTACGGGGGCCGGCGGCGCGGGTATTCGGCGTCCAGGGCGCGGAGTCTCGCGCAACGGAGGGGCCACGGCCGTCGCGTCGGGGTCCCACTCCTGAGGGGCTGGAGGGGCAGGCATCGGCGACGGCCCAGGGGTCCCCCGGCCCATCGCCTGCAAGCGCTCGGCGCGGGTCGGCTCCTGCCGCACCGGTTCTGCGTGCAGCGGCTCGACGGCGGGAGGCTCGGGTTGAGCCGGCTCCTGGCGGGCCGGACGCGCAGCCCGACGGCCACCACCCGACGATCCCGATCCGGGCCCGGGAGGCGGCGGCGACACGAAGTCGGACTGCGGACGCGCAGCTCGCCGGCCACCCCCCGGCTCCGCCGACGGCTGGTCGGTCGGTACGTCGGCGACCCGAGCACCACGGCCGGAATGAGTCCCCCCAGACTCGTTGCTCTCAGGCTCGTCGGCGCCGTACATCCACTCGAATCCGGACACGCCGGAGCCTGAATCCGCACCCCCACGTCGGGGAGGCATGGAGGAGTCAGGCATAGATCACCGTCATTCGTCGCTTGTCATTGGGGGGATTCGGGTTGAGTCGACGGTGACTCAACCTACGCGAGGGCCCCAAGTTTGGCCCCTCACCGCATCGAACCCCAAACCGTAGTATCACCTGCCACCATGGCAAGATATTCGCGAATGCCCCAGTAGCTCAGTGGATAGAGCAGCCGCCTCCTAAGCGAAAGGTCGCAAGTTCGACTCTTGCCTGGGGCACCAGTGCCAGATATTTCCCTATGCCACCGCGACCTGTGACGCGTCGATGACCTCGAACCGGATCCCCGCGACCTGGAGCCGATCGAGGAGCGCATCGCCCATCGCGACCGCGGTGGTCACAGAACCGGACGTCTCGGGCAGCGTGTCGAAGGCCAGGCAGAGCGCCGACTCGGCGAGCATCTTCGCCGTCTCGGTGTAGCCGGGGTCGCCTCCGGAGACCTTGGTGTGGATCTTCCGGCCCCCGGACTCGGCGACGAAGTCGACGGTGAACCACGACTTCTCGCGGCGGCCCTCGGAGGGCCCGGTGCCCTGCTTGACCCGATCACCCAGCTTGGCCCGCAGCGGCGGCACCTGCATCGCGAGGGCGAGGGCACCGACGCCGACCGCGCCGCCGACGGCGTACCTCAGAGTCTTGGTTCCGGCGAAGTGCGAGTAGGTGAACGCGGGGCCATAGGCCTCAAGGGCCCGGCCGGAGCGCGCGACGATGAACGGGTCGATGGTCGGCAGCGGCAGCAGCCAGTAGCCCAGTTCACGGTCGCGGCCCAACGAAGGCTTCGCCGGTCGAGACGTACGCCCCTTCGGCCGCTCCTCGAGCGCACGGCGCTCGCGCGACGCGGCCGCCATCTCCCGGGGCCGCGACATCTGCCCCAGCGCGGAGTGGAAGGTGCCGCCGGAGAAGGTGGCGTTGGAGCGGACGACGCCCTTCATCGTCAGCGGCCCGGTGATCTCCCCGCCGGCGGCGAGCTCGCGCACCGTGAAGAAGGCACCGAGGTCGTGCGGGATCGAGTCGAACCCGCAGGCGTGCACGATCCTGGCACCGTTGGCGCGGGCGGTGGCGTCGTACATCACGAACATCCGGTCGACGAACTCGGGTTCTCCGGTCAGGTCGACGTAGTCGGTGCCGGCCTCGGCGCAGGCCTTGACCAGCGGCTCGCCGTACTCCAGGTAGGGCCCGACCGTGGTGATCACGACGCGAGCACGTGCCGCGAGCGCAGCCAGCGACGAGGAATCGTGCACGTCGGCCTGGATGAGCTCGACGCCAGGAGAGTCGAGCGAGTCACGGACGGCCTCGAGCCGCGACAGGGAGCGGCCGGCGAGCGCCCATCGCAGTCCCTCGGGCGCGTGCTCGGCGAGATATCCGGCCACCAGACCGCCCGTGAATCCGGTCGCGCCGAACAGGACGATGTCGAGATCGCGAGGAGACGTCATAACCGCTACCTTTCCAGAAGCAACGAAATCCGAGACGGCACGGGTCTCTCAGTGATCAAATGTTGCATCAATAGGGATACTCTTGAGCGGTTTCTTTCGGTGAATCAGCATTTGAGTGAACGACCAGGCACCATCCCCAACCACGAGATGAGTGAGACGAGCCTGTGGGCGACGCGGTGATCAGCGTTCTGCTGGCCGACGGTCACGACGTTGTGCGTGTCGGCGTGCGTACGGTCCTGCTGCCCGAATCGGACATCGAAGTCGTGGGTGAGGCCCGCACCGCCGCCGAGGCACGACCGCTGATCGCGACGCTCCGTCCTGACGTACTCATCCTCGACGCCCACCTGCCCGACGCCTCCGGGGTGGCGCTGTGCCGCGAGGCGCTCGCGATGAAGAGCGACATCCGCTGCATGATCCTGGCCACCGACGCCGACGACGAGGTGATGAGCCAGGCGATCATGGCCGGGGCGGCCGGTTACGTGCTCAAGCAGATCGAGGCGACGAGCCTGGTCTCCGGCGTACGCCTGGTGGCCAGCGGCCACACCCTCTTCGACCCCGAGGCGGCCGCCAAGGTGGTCCACAACGTCGAGGAGCGCCGCCGGATGCACGAGGTGGTCGCCGACCTGACTCCGCAGCAGCGCCGGATCCTGGTCCTGCTCGCCGAGGGCATCTCCAACCGGCAGATCGCCGACCGTCTGGTGCTGGCGGAGAAGACCGTGAAGAACCACATCACCGGTCTGCTCGCCAAGCTCGGCGTCAGCCACCGCACCCAGGCCGCTCTGATGGCGAGCCAGCTCCTCGAGGACGGCGTCGTGCCGCGACCGGCTCCTCCGGCCGATGACGTGAGGCAGGCCAAGGGCGCCGCGCCCAACGGCGGGCCGATGCCACCGCATCCGCGCGGCCAGGCCCCCTCCCACACCCCTGGCCGATCGCGCTGACCGTCGCCTGGATCCAGGTACCGTGGATGGCATGTGCCGCAACATCCGCCCGCTCCACAACTTCGAGCCGCCCGCCACCAACGACGAGGTGGCCGCTGCCGCCCTGCAGTTCGTACGCAAGGTGAGCGGCACGACCAAGCCTTCGGCCGCCAACCAAGAGGCCTTCGACCACGCCGTCGCCGAGATCGCCCACATCACCCGGCATCTCCTCGACGATCTGGTCACCAACGCCCCCAAGAAGAACCGTGAGGCCGAGGCCGCGAAGCGCAAGGCTCGCGCCGAGGGCAGGTACGCCTCGTGACCCTCGCCCCGGGGGCGATATCCGAAGATTCGTACGCGGCAGCCATGGCCCTCCTGCAGGCCCGGCGCCTCGTGGTGCTGACCGGGGCCGGCGTCTCGACCGACTCGGGCATCCCCGACTACCGCAGCCCGGGCAGCCCGTCCCGGCAGCCGATGACGTACCAGCAGTTCATCTCTGGCCCGCAGGAGCGGCAGCGCTACTGGGCTCGCAGCCACCTCGGCTGGCGGCGGATGGGCAGCGCGGTGCCGAACGCCGGCCATCGCGCCCTGGCCGCGATCGATCCCGAGCTGCTGATCACCCAGAACGTCGACGGTCTGCACGAGCAGGCGGCACCCGAGCTCGCCAGCGGCGGCCGGATCGTGACGCTGCACGGGCGGGTGTCCGATGTGATCTGCCTGTCTTGCCGCACGCTGAGCCCGCGCCGCGACCTTCAGGAGCGGATGGAGGCGCTCAACGCGGGTTGGGCCGATGCGCACGCGGACGTCGAGTCCCGGCCTGACGGTGACGTCGCGCTCGAGGAGACGCAGGACTTCGTCGTGCCCGACTGCGAGATCTGCGGTGGCATCCTCAAGCCTGACGTCGTCTTCTTCGGCGAGAACGTGCCCAAGGACCGGGTCGCCCGGTGCATGGCGGCGGTCGACGCGCTGGCGGAACCAGGCCTCGAACTCCGCGACGAGCGGCAGGGGAAGGGCGTGCTGCTCGTCGCGGGCTCGAGTCTGGCGGTGATGAGTGGCTATCGGTTCGTGCGCCGGGCGGCGAAGGCCGGGATCCCGGTCGTCATCGTCAACCGCGGCGCCACCAGGGGCGATGGGGACGCTGCGTACAAGCTGGAGGTCGGGACCAGCGAGTTCCTCACCACCTTGGCGTCACGCAGAGCGTGATTGGGGCAGGTCGGCCATGCGGCCGGCGGCCTCGTCGACGGAGAGTCTGGCACCGATGAAGAAGTGGTAGACCGGGCCTTCGTCGATCAGCAGAACCTTGGCGCTGTGGTAGTCGCCACCGAGGTCGGTGAGCACGATCTCCTCGCCGCGCTCGAGGTGACGGGTCAGGCCGGTGTCGGTGTGGTGGACGGCGACTGGGCGGAACGTCTCATCCAGCTCGCGGCCGCGAGCGGGCAGATGAACGACCTCCATAGAGCTCTCCCCTCCGGAGACCCCCGCAAGTCTCGACATGACAACTGCTGAAGCCCACATCGACAATCGGGCTTCCAGCAGGCCTTGCACGTCAAACATAAGCATCTATGACGTAATCGGTCCAGAGTGATGTGCCAGATTCTGCCGACGTCGAGAGAATTTCACCCGCGGTTACAAAAGTGGGCGCAGCGTTGCCACATCGAAGACGACTCGTGGAGCCGACCAGCGACGCATCTGCGGGTCAGAGGGCCTTTACGAAGATATGGTCCGCGGCCTCGGGGATGATCTCCGCGGTCTCCCCACCGGAACCGAGCATGACCCCGTCGGGGGTCGCCTTGATGGCGACGGTCTGGTCCGGGGTCGCACCGACCCGGCGCAGGGCGCTCATCAGCGACTCGTCCTTCTGCATCTCCTCGGAGATGCGACGCACCAGGACGGTGGCGCGCTCGGAGCTCGCCGCAGCCGTGAGCGACTGGACGCCGGCCATGAAGTCCTCGTCGGCGGGCTTGCCGCCGAGCTCGTCGAGACCGGGGATCGGGTTGCCGTAGGGCGACTCGGTCGGGTCGCCGAGCAGGTCGAGCAGTCGCTTCTCGACGGTGTCGGACATGACGTGCTCCCAGCGGCAGGCCTCCTCGTGCACGAGCTCCCAGTCGAGACCGATGACGTCGGTGAGCAGCCGCTCCGCGAGGCGGTGCTTGCGCATCACCCGGGTGGCCAGGCGAAGGCCCTCGTCGGTGAGCTGCAGGTGGCGGTCACCCTCGACGGTGAGCAGCCCGTCGCGCTCCATCCGGGCGACGGTCTGGGAGACCGTGGGGCCGGACTGGTGCAGACGCTCTGCGATACGGGCGCGCAGCGGAACGATTCCCTCTTCGACCAGCTCGTAGATCGTGCGGAGGTACATCTCGGTGGTATCGATGAGATCGCTCACGGGCTAATCCTACATCCTTGAATCAGTCAGAAAAACCGAACCCAGCAGGGTGTGTCCCGAACGACGTCGGCCTGCAGGAGAGATCATCACGGCGCGATCCCCTAGGAGCCCTGGCGTTCTAGGGCTTCGTTGTATCTGGAAAGCATAGCGCTGAGCCGGTCGATCTCGTCCGGACTCCAGTCGGCCAGCCGGTCGTTGAAACGTACGCGACGCTCCCGGGCCACCCGCTCGAGCCCCTCACGGGCCTCGGCGGTCAGCGAGACCAGGCTGGCCCGCCCGTCCTCGGGGTCGGGATGGCGCTCGAGGAGGCCCAGGTCGATCATGGCCTGCACCATCCGGCTGACCGCTCCCTTGTCGATGCCGAGTCCGTCGACCAGCGCGGAGGCGCGTACGGGGCCACGCTCGGCGATCCAGGTCAGCATCATGTAGCCGCCGGGCGGCAGATCCGGGTGGAGCATCCGGCCGCGTGCCTTCATCGCCCGCTTGGCCCTCCACACGAGCACACCGACCTCGGACTCGAGCCGGCTGAGCGACTCACCGCGAGGGCCGTCCTCGAACTGCTCGCCCTGGGCGGCTTTGTCCATGGCTGTCATCCCTGTCATCTCCGGCCCGCTCCTCCCGCCTCGAGCTCCGCGGCGACCTCAGGAGCGATCTCTTCGTCGGCGAGGTCCTCGATCGTAGTCTTGAGCGGAACCTCCTTGATACCCAGGATCGCAACCAGCGCGATGACCGCGCACGGGATGGCCACCAGGAAGAGATCGGCGGTGGCGACGGCGAAGGCGTGCTCGTAGAGGGCCTGCACCGCGCTCGGCATGCTCGCCGGATCGGCGAGCCCGCTGCCCTGCAGGCTCTGCAGCTCTTCGGGGGTCACCTTTCCGCTGGCCACCAGCTCCGGGATGCCGTCGGTGATGACGTCCTCGACCCGGTGGGAGAGCACGGCGCCGAGCGCGGCGATGCCCATCGAGCCGCCCATCGACCGGAAGAACGCGACGACCGAGGAGCCGGCACCCATGTCCTTGTTGTCGAGGTTGTTCTGCACCGCGAGGACGAGGTTCTGGTTGGTGGCACCGACGCCGAGACCGAGAACGGCCATGAAGGCGCCCACCAGGGCCAGGTTGGTGTGCTCGTCGATCGTGCTGAGCAGATAGAGCCCGATCGGCAGCATGATGCCGCCGAAGATCAGGTAGCGCTTCCAGCGTCCGGTAGAGCTGATCAGGCGCCCGGTGATCATCCCGGCACTGGAGAGTCCGAGCACCATGCAGATCGACATCAGGCCGGCGTGGGTCGGCGTCATCCCGCGAGCGGTCTGGAAGTACTGCTGCAGGTAGACAGTCGCGCCGAACATCCCGGCACCGACGAAGAACGAGGCGAGGGTGGAGAGGACCATCGTGCGGTCGCGGAAGAGGCGCAGCGGGATGATCGGCTCCTTGGCGAACCTGCCCTCGACCAGGATCGCGAGGGCCAGCACGACGACGCTGCCGGCGACCAGGGCGTACGACATCAGCGAGGTCCACGCGAAGGAGTCGCCGCCCAGGGTGACCCAGATCAGCAGCGTCGAGACGCCGGCGACCAGCAGGAACGCGCCGAGGTAGTCGATGCTGACCTCGCGGCGTACGTGCGGGAGGTGCAGGGTCTTCTGGAGCAGGATGAAGGCGACCACCGCGAACGGCACGCCGACATAGAAGACGCCGGGCCAGCCCAGCGGGGAGTCGACGACCACGCCGCCGACGAGCGGCCCGATGACCGTGGCCAGGGCGAAGACCGCGCCGATGTAACCCGAGTAGCGACCGCGCTCACGCGGGGAGACGATCGTCGCGATGATCACCTGGATCAATGCGATGATGCCGCCCATGCCGAGGCCGGCGATGACCCGGCCGGTGATGATCACCGGCATCGACGGCGCCAGACCACAGATCGCCGATCCGACGATGAACAGGCCGAGCGCGGCTTGGACCAGCACCTTCTTGTTGTAGAGGTCGGCGAGCTTGCCCCAGATCGGCATCGTCGCGGTCATCGCCAGCATGCTCGAGACGACGATCCAGGTGTAGCCACTCTGGGTGCCGCCGAGGTCGGTGACGATCCGCGGCAGGGCGTTGGCGACCGACGTACCGGACAGCATGGCGACGAAGAGCGCCATCAGAAGGCCGGAGAGGACCTCCATGATCTGGCGGTGGGTCATCTGCGGTGCCGCGATGGCCTGCGAGGACTGCTGGGACTCTGACAAGTGGGACTCGGCTCTCACGCGAATTGGTTGAACATTGACAACCAATGTACGTCGGATTAGTTGCTAAACGCAACTTGTCGCCGGTCCGGCTGATCCCAACAATGCAGAAAACGGGGCGACCCGCAGGCGGGCCTGGTGGCCAACCCGGTGGATGAGTCCGGTACGCCTGCGGGTCGGGTGGCTGCTGTTGGATTGCCAGCCCCATCCCTTGTCGGGGAAGCTGCTAGCGAGCAGCCACCTCACGCATCCAATCGTTCTTCATCTGATCGGATCACCTCCTTTCCCGTGTGGCTCTACGGTAGGCGCCGGGCCATAACGGGATCAAAGGGTTATTTCTCAAGCCGGCTCCTCGACGAGGGCGTGGCTGAACTGCGACTGGTAGAGCTCGGCGTACGCACCCTTCGCCTCCAGCAGCTCGGCATGGTTGCCCTGCTCGACGATCGCGCCGTCGCGCATGACCAGGATCAGGTCGGCGTCGCGGATCGTGGAGAGCCGGTGGGCGATCACGAAGGATGTACGGTCCGAGCGCAGTGCCGCCATGGCGTGCTGCAGGAGCAGCTCGGTGCGGGTGTCGACCGAGGAGGTCGCCTCGTCGAGGATCAGCAGCGACGGCTCGGCGAGGAAGGCCCTCGCGATGGTGATCAGCTGCCGCTCGCCCGCCGAGAGGTTGCCGCCCTCGTCGGTGATCAGGGTGTCGTAGCCATCCGGCAGCGAGTGCACGAACCTGTCGACGTACGTCGCCCGGGCCGCCTCGAGGAGGTCCTCCTCGGTCGCGTCCGGCCGGCCGTAGCGGATGTTGTCGCGGATCGTACCTTCGAAGAGCCAGGTGTCCTGGAGCACCATGCCCGTGCGTTCACGCAGGTCGGAACGGGGAATCGAGGCGATGTCGACGCCGTCGAGGGTGATCTGCCCGGCATCGAGCTCGTAGAACCTCATGATCAGGTTGACCAGGGTGGTCTTGCCGGCACCGGTGGGGCCGACGATCGCGACGGTCTGCCCGGGGCAGGCCACCAGGGACAGGTCCTCGATGAGCGGCCGGTCCTTGTCGTAGGAGAAGCTCACGTGCTCGAACCGGACCTCGCCGGCCCCGGCGCCGTTCCGGGGAGCGCCGACATCGGGCGTCTGCTCCTCTGCGTCGAGCAGCTCGAAGACCCGCTCGGCCGAGGCGACGCCCGACTGGAGCAGGTTCATCATCGAGGCGAGGGTGGTGATGGGTTGGGTGAACTGACGCGAGTACTGGATGAAGGCCTGCAGCTCACCGAGGCTCAGGGCTCCACTGGCGACCCGGAGGGACCCGACGACGCAGACCACCACGAACATCAGGTTGCCGACGAACATCATCAACGGCATCAGGATCCCGCTGATGAACTGTGCCTTGAAGGATGCGGCGAAGAGCTTGTCGTTCTCCTCGGCGAAGGTCTTCTCGACCTCCTCCTGACGCCCGAAGACCTTGACCAGGTCGTGGCCGGAGAAGGTCTCTTCGATGTGGCCGTTGAGCTTCCCGGTGTGCCGCCACTGGGCCACGAACTGGCCCTGCGACCGCTTCATCACCGCGCTGGTCACCACCAGCGAGACCGGCACCGCGAGCAGCGCGATCAGGGCCAGCATCGGGCTGATCCAGAACATCATGAACAAGACCGTGACCAGCGTGAACAGAGCGGTCAGCACCTGGCTGAAGGTCTGCTGCAGAGTCTGGCTGATGTTGTCGATGTCGTTGGTGACGCGGCTGAGCAGCTCGCCTCGCGGCTGCTTGTCGAAGTAGGACAGCGGGACGCTGTGGACCTTCTTCTCGACGTCCTCGCGCAGGCCCTTCACGGTGCCCTGGACGACCGAGTTGAGGATCCAGCCCTGCACGAAGGAGAGCAGGGAGGCGACGAGGTAGACGGCGAGCACCACCAGCAGCGCGCTGCGCAGGGCGTCGAAGTCGACGCCCTGGCCCGGGGTGACGTACTCCATCCCGGAGAGCATGTCCGCGAGCTTGTCGTCGCCCTGGGCACGCAGACCCTCGACGGCCTCCTCCTGGGTGACCCCCGCCGGCAGCTCCCTGGAGAAGACACCGCCGAAGATGATGTTGGTGGCCTTGCCCAGCAGCCACGGACCCAGCGACATCAGGGTGACGCTGATCGCGGCCAGGCCGATGGTGGCGTAGGCGTGGACCTTGTAGGGCGCCATCCGGCGCAGCAGCCGCTTGGCCGAGGGGACGAAGTTCATCGCCTTGTCCCCCACCGCGCCGCCTGCGCCCATCGGGCCGGGGCCGCCCTGGGGACGTACGATCCGCTCGGTCTTCTTCATCTGGCCATCTGTCTGGCTGGTGTTCTGGTCGCTCATGCTGCCGCCTCCTCTGCACTGAGCTGGGAGGAGACGATCTCCTGATAGGTGGCGTTGCCGGCGAGGAGCTCCTCGTGGGTGCCCTCGCCGACGATGGCGCCGTCCTCGAGCACGAGGATCTTGTCGGCGTCGCGGATGGTGGAGACCCGCTGGGCGACCACGACGACCGTGGAGTTGCGGGTCTCGGGGGCGAGCGCCGCGCGGAGGCGGGCGTCGGTGGCGACGTCGAGCGCGGAGAACGAGTCGTCGAAGAGATAGATGTCGGGCCTCCTCACCAGCGCCCGGGCGATGGCCAGACGTTGCCGCTGACCACCGGAGACGTTGGTGCCGCCCTGGTCGATCTCGGCGTCGAGGCCGGTGCCGTCCTCGGGGGCCATCCGCTCCACGAAGTCACGCGCCTGGGCGACCTCGAGGGCATGCCAGAGCTCCTCGTCGGTGGCGTCCGGCTTGCCGTGGAGCAGGTTGGAGCGGACGGTGCCGGTGAAGAGGAACGCCTTTTGCGGCACCAGCCCGAGGGAGCTGCGCAGGGTGGCCGGGTCGAGGTCGCGTACGTCGATCCCACCCACGCGGACGACACCTGCGGTCGCGTCGAAGAGCCGCGGGATGAGGCCGAGGAGGGTCGTCTTGCCTGCGCCGGTGGAGCCGATGATCGCGACGGTCTGCCCGGGCCGGGCCTCGAAGGTGAGGTCGTGGAGGACGGGGTGGTCCGCGCCGGGGTAGGTGAAGCCGGCTCCGCTCAGGTCGACGTACCCGTGCCGGGAGATCTCCGTGACGCCTGCCGCCGGCGGGGTCACGCTGGTCTCGGTGTCGAGGACCTCGGCGATCCGGTCGGCGCAGACGGCGGCGCGCGGGACCTGCATGAGCATGAAGGTGCCCATCATGATCGACATCAGGATCTGCATCAGGTACTGCAGGAAGGCGGTCAGCGGGCCGACCTGCATCAACCCGTTGTCGACCCGGATGCCGCCGAACCAGATCACCGCGACGCTGGCGACGTTGATGACCAGCATCATCAGCGGGAACATCGTCGACATCCAGCGCCCGGCCCGCAGCGCGACGTCGGTGAGCTCGTCGTTGGCCTTCGCGAAGCGCTCGGTCTCCTGACGCTCGCGTACGAACGCCCGGATCACTCGGATGCCGGTGATCTGCTCGCGCAGGATGCGGTTGACCGCGTCGATGCGCTCCTGCACCTTGCGGAAGTTGGGGACCATGCCGCGTACGACCACGGTCATGGAGATGAGCAGCACGGGGATGACGACCGCGAGCAGCCAGGAGAGCCCGGCGTCCACACGGATCGCCATCGCGACGCCGCCGACCATCATCATCGGCACCATCACCGCGAGCGTGCAGGTGAGCACGGCGAGCATCTGGACCTGCTGGACGTCGTTCGTGGTCCGGGTGATCAGCGACGGGGCGCCGAAGCGGCCGACTTCGCGAGCGCTGAACGAGCCGACCTTCGCGAAGATCGCCGCTCGCAGGTCGCGACCGAAGCTCATCGAGCTGCGTGCGGCGAAGTAGACGCTGACGATCGAGGCGAGGATCTGCACGAACGCGACGCCGAGCATGATCGCGCCGATCCTCATGATGTAACCGGTGTCGCCCTCGGCCACGCCCTTGTCGATGATGTCGGCGTTCAGGCTGGGCAGCAGCATGAAGGCCGACGTCGAGATGAGCTGCAGGATCGCGATGACGACCAGGAATCGCTTGTACGGGAGCAGGTAGTCCCGCAGGAGTCGGAGAAGCATTCAGGGGGTCTCTCTGGTCAGGCTGTGCTCGATGGGACTGTGCTCGATGAGAATGCCGCCGAGCAGCACGTCGATGACGTCTCCGCTGCTCAACGGCTGGTTCGTTCGGTTCAGACCAGGGAGCCAGGCCCCGATCGTGAGGCTGCGCAGCACCAGCGCGGCCTTGCGCGGCGGCAGCCGCAGCTCGTCCACGTGCGGCTCGAAGACGAGCCGGGTCAGGTTGTCGACGAGGGCCTTGTTGGCATCGATGATGAACTTCGGGGGTCCGTGCTGCTGACGTACGTCTTCGGGGTCTGGCTGCTCGAGCACGGCCGAGCGCACCGCCATCATCACGAGGAGGTTGCGCTGCGAGGATGCCGCGAGCAGGTCGATGACCGCACGGAGCTTGTCCTCGATCTCGGCCTTGCCCTCCACGACCTCCGTGATCGACTCGTCCGCTCGGACCGGGTCGAAGATGTTCTCGGCCACGGCCCGGTAGAGCTCCCGCTTGTCGCGGAAGTGTCTGAAGATCGTGCCTTCGGCGACTCCGGCCGCCTCGGCGATGAGCCTGGTCGTTGTCGCCGTGCCGTGCTCGATCAGCAGTGTCTCGGTCGCCGCGATGATCGCGGCGCGCCGGTCGGCGGCGGGAATCGGCTTGGCCCGCGTACGTCGTTCGTCCACGTCGACCAGGGTAAGTGAGTGAGCACTCACTCACAAACCTAATTATGGGTCAGTGCTCCTGCCAAACCCTGTTCGACCAGATGCGGACTAGGGCATGCTGGGCCCACTGTCGGGCCGACAAGGGCCATGACAGCGGTGGTCCCGACAATCTCGACCACCGAATCCAGGAATGGAGACAGCATGCGTAGGTTGTTGACAGGCGCGGCCGCAGTCGCGCTGGGGGTCACCGGCACCCTCGTCATGGCGAACTCGGGAAACGCCACCTCTGACCAGGAGGTCCGCTATGTCGTGGCATATGCCGAGGGATCCTCGGCCGCCAGCGCCCGTGCCGCGGTGAAGGCCGCGGGGGGCGAGATCGTCTCGGAGAACAGTGCCATCGGAGTCGCGACGGTGACCGCTGGTGAGGGATTCGCCGAGGCGGCCAACGCCTCGAAGGCCCTCGTCGGCGCGGCCCAGGACAGGATCGTGGGCGCCACGACTCCTGACGCGGCCAGCAAGGCCCGCAAGCAGGAGGTGTCGAAGGTCGAGACCGAGTTCCGCAGCGGCACCAAGGGCACCGGGCCCAAGGCGCCGAAGCCCAAGGGGTCCACGGAGCCGCTCTCCGGTCTGCAGTGGGACATGAAGCAGATCGACGCCGCGGCGGCCAACAAGACCGAGCGCGGCAAGGGTGTCCGCGTCGGCATCCTGGACACCGGTGTCGACGGTTCGCACCCCGACATCGCACCCAACTTCGACGCGAGGCTGAGCCGCAACTTCACCACCGACATCCCGGTCGACGCCAACGGCGCCGTGGTCGACGGTCCGTGTGAGGACGAGCCCGACGCGTCGTGCAGCGACGCGGCCGACGTCGACGAGAACGGCCACGGCACCCACGTCGCCTCGACCATCGCCTCGCCGGTCAACGGCGTCGGCATCTCCGGCGTCGCCCCGCAGGCCGACATCGTCAACCTGCGCGCCGGCCAGGACTCCGGCTACTTCTTCCTGCAGCCGTCGGTCGACGCGCTGACCTACGCCGGCCGCAACGGCATCGACGTGGTCAACATGAGCTACTACGTCGACCCGTGGCTGTTCAACTGCACCAGCCACCCGGCCGACTCCGCCGCGGACCAGGCTGAGCAGGCCACGATCATCACCGCGATGCAGCGTGCCCTCGACTACGCCCGCGCCCGTGGCGTCACCCTCGTCGCGGCCGCCGGCAACCAGGCGATCGACTACACCAAGCCGCAGACCGACGCGAGCAGCCCCGACTACGCCAGCGAGCCCGGCGAGGCCGCGTACGTCCGTGACCTGCTCGACCCGGAGTCGTGCGTCTCGATGCCCACCGAGGGCAACGGGGTCATCGCGGTCAGCTCCACCGGTCCGTCCGAGCGCAAGTCCTACTACTCCAGCTACGGCGACGGCTTCGTCGACGTCGCGGCGCCTGGTGGGGATGCGTACGACACTGCGGACGGCACGCGCGACTTCGCCGCGACCATCCTGGCCGCCTACCCGTACGACCTGGGTGTGGCCGAGGGCGCGATCGACCCTGCCACCGGCGAGGTCCTGGTGCCGTGGGCCGTCGCGGACTGCTCCAGCGGTGAGTGCTCCTACTACCAGTACCTGCAGGGCACCTCGATGGCCTCCCCGCACGCTGCTGGTGTGGCCGCGCTGATCGTCGGCGAGTACGGCAGCCGCGACTTCTCCGGCAAGACCCTCTCGCCCAAGAAGGTCGAGAAGATCCTGCTGAAGTCGGCCACCGACAAGGCCTGCCCCGTCCCGGCGGACTTCACCTACGTACGCCACCTGCCCAACGGCACGACGGCGACCTCCACCCACACCTGTGAGGGTGGCAAGGCCCCGAACGGCTTCTACGGCAGCGGCATCGTCGACGCCAAGGCGGCGGTCGGTCGCTGAGCTGCTGCAGGGATACCCGGTTAACCGGGTATCCCTGCACTTCTCTGGCATTGCAACACCTGAGAAGTGCAGGTTTCACCGGTTAACCGGGGATTCCTACCAAGGGCCCGGATGCTCAACCCGAGCATCC